>DASROG010000579.1:0-17338 GCA_035646995.1 Myxococcaceae bacterium | reverse complement strand
GCTCCGGCGGGCGCTCGGGCTCCGTGGCCACGCCGGGAGCCGGGGCGAACAGCTCGAGCTGCGGGGGAGAGGACATCGGAAGGCCCAGCCTCGACGCCCGCTACTTCCCGGACCCGGACACTCCCGCCGCGGGCGGGGGGTAGCGCGCGGAGATCTCCTTCATCACGTCACAGCCGCCGGCGTCGGCCTCCTTGTTGGCGGCGATGCGGGCTGCGACCGCCGCGCCGTCACGGCCCGGCTGCGACCGCGCGTCGCGCACCACTCCGGCGTCCGGCTTGCCCTTCGCCGTGGTGGCGGAGATGAACTCCTTCGGAACGACCTCCGGCTGGTCGCACAGCCGCGCGTAGCCGGCGAAGATGTCCGGGCAGTCGGTGGCACCGCTCACCGCCACGTCGGTCAGGCAGCGGTCGCGGAGGATTTCCGCCATCCGGGTGTTTGCCGCCTCCGGCCCGGTGGGGTAGCTGAGCGCGCCGATCTTCGGGGCCTTGACCAGCGTGTCGCGGAGCGGACGGCGCACGGTGCGGAAGTCGGCCATCGTTGTGCAGACCTCCGCCGCCCGCCCGACCAGGCGGCGCACGTAGACGTCGAACACCTCCGAGGCCTCCTCGATGTCCCCGAAGCGGTTGAGCCGCTGGGCCACCTTGTCGACGCTCCGTGCGGCCCGGGCGAGGGCCCCACAGTCCCTGGTCTCCGACAGCGCGGTCACGATGGCCACCACCGCGTTCCGGTGGGCCTCGTCGATGCCCTGGTTGGTGTTTCGCCGCAGCTCCTGGGCCAGCGACTCCTCGAGCATCAGCATCGCCTTGCTGCTGTAGTCGGCGTCGCTGACGAACTCCTGAAGGAGCGCGTAGCCCACCAGGCGCTTGTCGGCGTTGGCGGTGTCGGTGGCCAGCACCGTGGTCTCGAAGAAGGCCCGGTACTTGTCCGCCTCCCGGGCCCGCTGGAACTCCTTGCTCCACCGGTCCTGATCCACCTGGGCCTGTCGCTCTGCCTGCTGCTTGTTGGTCCAGCTCTGGTAGGCGTTGACCACGAACCCGAGGATGGCCACCCACCCCACCAGCACCTGCGCGGCAATGGTGAGCTTGTTGGTCGAGAGCCGTCTTCGGTCGGCCTCGATGAGCTCCTCGGCGCTGCGGAGCGTGTCCAGCTGCTCCTTCGTCGCGGAGGAGGCGAGCGCGTACGGGTCCTTGGCGGCGAGCGCCTTGCGAGTTTCGTCGGGGACGGGAGTGGCCATTGCCGCCGAACGTTAGCGGAACGGATGCCCTGCTGGCTCTGCTGGCTCTGGTGGCCTGGTCGCCGGCACGGTGGACGCGTGTGGCACACCGCCCTGTCCATGGCGGGCGGCCAGCTTCGTGGCTTGCCCGGGGAGCACAAGCGCGACCAGTCTGGGGAGGCGAGAGGAGGACTGAACGCGATGCAGACTCGCAGGTTCGGCTGGACCGGAGTGCAGGTCCCGGTCATCGGGCAGGGCACCTGGAAGATGGAGGGCGATCCACCTGCCGAGGCCCTCGCTGCGCTCCAGGCCGGCCTCGACGCGGGGATGACCCACGTCGACACCGCGGAGCTGTACGGGGATGGCCGGGCGGAGTCACTGGTTTCGCGGGCCATCGCCGGCCGGCGCGAGCAGGTGTTCCTGGTCTCGAAGGTGATGCCCAACCATGCCAGCCGGAGCGGAACGATCCGGGCCTGCGAGGGAAGCCTGAAGCGGCTGGGGACCGACCACCTCGATTGCTATCTCCTCCACTGGCCGGGCTCGCACCCGCTCGAGGAGACCATCGGCGCCTTCGAGGAGCTGGTCCGCGCGGGGAAGATCCGCAGCTGGGGCCTGAGCAACTTCGACGTCGACGACCTCGAGGAGGCGCTGGAGATCGCCGGTCCGCGCCGCATCGCCTGCAACCAGGTGCTCTACCATCTGCGTGCCCGGGACATCGAGCACCGCGTCCTGCCCTGGTGCGTGGAGCACGAGGTGGCGGTGGTCGGTTACAGCCCGTTCGGCTCCGGGGATTTTCCGCAGCCCCAGTCACGAGGAGGCAAGGTGCTCGGCGAGATTGCGCGGACGCACCGGATGACACCGCACCAGGTCGCGCTCGCCTTCCTCATCCGCGACCCGCACCTGTTCGCCATCCCCAAGTCGGCGAAGGTGGCGCGCGTCCGGGAGAACGCCGCGGCGGCCGGGCTCCGGCTCACCCCGGAGGAGGTGGCGCGGATCGAGGAGGCGTTCCCGCTCCGGCGGGGACGCCCCCTTCCGACGCTCTGAGAGGCACCCACCTGTTGCGCCGCGCGGTCCCCGGCGTGCGGTGACGGGAGTGGAATCTTGAATTCGCCCTCGAACTGCCCGTCCAAGCGCCGACCTGGCTCCCACGGCGACGGACCGGGGCCGGCGTCTCGCGCGTCCAGGTCGGAGGGCTCCCATGGAGACCCTCGGACGGAAGTCGGCCGTCGCTGTCCTCCTCGGATGCGCGCTGGCCGGATGCGCCTCCACCTCCCTGACCTCGTATCGTGACCCTGCCTTCGCCGACGCGCGGTTCGGCAAGGTGGCGGTGCTGGCGTCGGGCATCCAGCTGGACGACCGCATCACGCTGGAGAACCGGGTGGTCGGAGCGCTGCGCAACAAGCGGATCGCATCCGAGGCGGTGATCCGGCTCTTCCCTCCCACGCGTCCGATGAGCGACGAGGAGCTCAGGGCAGCGCTCCTGGCCGACGGATTCGATGCGATCCTGTACGTGCAGCGCGTCGAGTGGGGCTCGAAGATCCAGCCGAGCTGGACGCAGATGTTCGGCGGGAGCAGCGCGAACGACACGGCCGAGCGCCTCTACGCCTCCTTCGACGCCAGCCTGGTCGATCTCACGACCTTGAAGATCGCCTGGATGGCCAGCGCTCGGACCGGGGGAAGCGAGTACGCCGATGGGAAGGAGATCCTCGCCTCGTTCGCCGAGGGGACTGCGGACGCGCTGGAGAGCAAGCAGCTCCTCGCACAGCGTCCACCGCGGCATCCGTAGCGTCAGGGCGGCCGCGAATGGAGCGACGAAGCGGAGGCACGGGTCCGTCGTCGGGCACGCCGGGCGGCCGCAAATCACCCGGTTGCTCGGCTACTGGCGGCGCCGGGGACCAGGTCCGCTGCACCGGAAGCGGGGGCTGCCCGGCCCTCCGGAGGACCGGGTAAGGTGCGCCGCGGGGCCGTGGGAGTGACCCGATGGGCGACGGACTCGAGGAACGCATCTTCGTTCGCCCGCGGAAGCACTTCCGCCGGACGTACTCGACCCGGGAAGTGGGGATCGGCGCGGTGCTCCTCGTCGGGCTGGCCGCGGTCGCCGGATGGGTGGCCTGGCGCGGCGCCCATCCCGACCCGGAGCTGTCCTCGGCCGTCCCGCTCGAGCACCGCGCCCCGGGCAACGTCGATCGGGGTCCGCTGCCCGCCGGTCTGGCCCCCGCCGGTTGGCGCGAGCAGCGCCTCGGGGTGTTCGATCCCGGCAACCTGTACGAGAAGATCGACGGCCGCGAGGGCTACTACAAGTCCTTCGGCTTCCAGCGCCTGCACGCGCTGACCCTGGTGCCCCCGGCGGGAGAACCGACGGTCGACATCGAGCTCTACGACCTCGGCTCGGCCCAGAACGCGCTGGGGGCCGCGGCGGGGGAGATCCCGGCGACCGCCTCCCCGGCGCTGCGCGACGGCACGCTGTCCCTGGTGGACCGGAACACGCTCTATCTCGCGCGGGGGAAGTATTACCTCCGGGCCATCGGCTCGGCGGAGTCGCCGGCGGTCCGGGAGGTTCTCGAAACCCTCGGCCGGCGGTTCGCCACCGCCCTGCCTGCTGCCGCGCTCCCGTTCTCCTACGCCCTCTTCGTCCCGTGCGGAGTCTCGCCGGGGAAGGTGAGCTATCTGGCGGAGAACGCCTTCTCCTTCGGGTTCGCCCGCGGCGTCCACCTGGGGCAGCTCCCGGACGGCGACACCGAGCTCTTCGCGGTGGTGACCGGCAACCCGGCGGAGGCGCGGGCCCTGGCGGCGCGCTTCAACCAGGCGTTCGCGGAGTACGGGAAGCCGGCGGGAGGGGCCGGCGGGGTCGCCTGGGCGGAAGACCGGTACCTCGCTCGCATCTCGGGCGCGGGCGCGACCGGGCGACTGGTGCTCGGCGTGCATTCGGCTGCAGACGTCCAGACGGCTCGAGGGCTCCATGAGAAGCTGGTGACCCGGGCGGCGAGCATCCCCGACTCGGCACTGGTCACCGTGGCCGCCCCGCCACGGCAGGAGGAGTGAGATGGACGAGGCCGAGCACGCGCGGCTCTCGCGGCGTCAGGTGCTCCGCCAGGTGGCCGGGGTCGCCGCCGGGGCTGCCGCGGCCGGCGTGCTCGCGTGGCGTCTGCGCGATCCCACCGGGGAGCGGGGAAAGCCGGCGCAGCCCGAGCTCTCGCTGCCGGCAGGCGGCTACGCAGTGGAGGCCAGCTCGGTGCTCCCCGCGCTGGGTGTGGCCACCGGTCAGTCCGTCGACGCCATGGTGCGCGGCGCAGTCGATGCGATCGGGGGGATGGCGCGCTTCGTCAGCCGCGGAGACGTGGTGGTCATCAAGCCGAACGTGGCGTTCGAGCGGGCGGCGGCGCTCGGAGCCACCACCAATCCCGAGGTGGTCCGGGCGCTGGTGTTGCTGGTCCGCGAGGCGGGCGCGCGCGAAGTGCGGGTCGCGGACAATCCCATCGAGTCCCCCGAGGCCTGCTTCGTTCGCAGCGGCGTGCAGCGCGCCGCGGTCGAGGCCGGGGCGACGGTGTACCTCCCCAGCCCGCGGGACTTCCGCACCCTGGCCGTCCCCGGCGCGACGTGGATCGTCCGGTGGCCCTTCTTCCACCGGCCGTTCCTCGGGGCGACGAAGGTCATCGGGGTGTCCCCGGTGAAGGATCACAACCTCTGCCGGGCCTCGATGACCACCAAGAACTGGTACGGCCTGCTCGGGGGGCGGCGGAACCAGTTCCACCAGGACATCCACGGCATCATCGCCGACCTGGCGCTGATGATGCGGCCCTCCCTGGTGCTGCTCGACGGCACGCGGGTGCTGTTCCGCAGCGGTCCCACCGGGGGCAGCCTCTCCGACGTTCGCCCGGGGAACACGGTGGTCTCCTCGACCGACTCGCTCGCCGCGGACGCCTTCGGCTGGCACGAGCTGCTCGACCGCCCCAGCGAGCCGCTGCCGGCGTACTTCGAGAAGGCGGCGGCCCGGGGCCTCGGGAATCCAGACTGGAAGGCGCAGCACGTGAAGCGGGTGCAGGTGGGCTGAGGCCATGGCGAGCACGCTGGTCATCCCTGGCTGGGAGAAGCATCCCCCGAAGCGGAACAAGGACGGCTCGCCCTGGTGGGCGCGGACCTTCCGCATCACCCGGGTGCGGATCGCCAGCCAGGTGTTCTTCTTCTCCCTCTTCCTCTTCCTCCTCTGGTGCACCTGGTTCAGCCGGCTGGGCGGCTATCCGGTGTCGCTCTTCCTGGAGGTGGACCCGCTGGTCGGCGTGGCGACCGCCATCTCGACCCATACCGTCTACCGCTGGCTCTGGCGCGGGCTGTTCGTTCTCGTGCCGACGCTGCTGCTCGGGCGCGCGTTCTGCAACTGGATGTGCCCCTACGGCACGCTGCACCAGTTCGTCGGCTGGGTCTTCAACATCTGGACGAACAAGAACAACATCGACCGCAACCGTTATCGGCCGGCGTACCAGATCAAGTACCTGATCCTCGCCGTCTTCCTGGTGATGGCCTCGTTGGGATCGCTGCAGATCGGCCTGCTCGATCCGATCTGCCTCCTGGTCCGGACCCTCACCACCGCCGTCGCGCCCGCTTCGGATTTGGCGCACCTGAACCTCGCGGCGGCGCTCCGGGAGCGACTGGGGATGGACCCCGCGCCTCTCCTCTTCCTCTCCTCGGCGCCGGGGGCGTCCGAGCAGCGCATCTTCCGCGGGGCCTGGTTCGTGGGCCTCCTCATCGTCGGGCTGGTGGGGATGAACCTGGTCATCCCCCGCTTCTTCTGCCGGGTGCTCTGCCCGCTGGGTGCGTTCCTGGGAGTCCTGGCGCGGTTCGCCCCGTTCCGGATCAAGCGGGACCTGACCAAGTGCACCGACTGCAACGCCTGCCTCCGCCGCTGCGAGGGTGCCTCGGATCCCCAGGCGGCGCTCCGGAAGAGCGAGTGCTTCGTCTGCTTCAACTGCATCGACGACTGCCCCGAGGACGCGCTGTCCTTCGGGCTGGGGCCCCTGGAGTTCAAGGACTTCATGGTGGGCGAGCCCAGGAAGGGAACGGCGACGCTCTTCGGCAAGCCGGTGATCTCCAAGATCCCGGAGACGGTGAAGTCGGCGCCGGCCGTCCCGCGTCGCCGCTGGGCCTTCGCGGTGCTGGGTGGAGTGTTGGCCTACCCGTTCCTCCGGCTCTCGGCGGCGGTGAACAAGCGTGGCTTCAGCGCGAAGGCCATCCGCCCGCCAGGGTCCGTCGAGGAGAGCGAGTTCCTCGAGCGCTGCATCAAGTGCGACCAGTGCATCCGGGTGTGTCCGACCAACGTGCTCCAGCCCTCCACCCTCGCCGAGGGCGGGCTCGAGGGGCTCTGGACGCCGGTGATGAACTTCTCCATCGGGTTCTGCCAGCTCAACTGCACCCTGTGCAGCGAGGTGTGCCCGACGGGCGCGATCCAGAAGACCAGCCTGGCGCGAAAGCTGGGCGTGGGGGAGCACGCCCCGAAGGGACCGATCTCGGTCGGGACCGCGTTCTTCGACCGGGGGCGGTGCCTCCCCTGGGCGATGGAGACCCCCTGCGTGGTCTGCGAGGAGGTCTGCCCGGTCACTCCCAAGGCGATCGGCACCTACGAGGAGACGATCACCCGCTGGGACGGGACCAAGGTCACTCTCAAGAAGCCGTACATGCGGCCGGAGCTCTGCATCGGCTGCGGCATCTGTGAGCACGAGTGCCCGGTCCTGGACTCGCCCGCGGTCTACGTGACGGCGGTGGGGGAGACGCGGTCCCAGGACCGTTCCCTGCTGCTGGAGACGAGCCGGAAGACGAAGGAGAAGACATGAGCCAGGACGATCGGTTCTCGAGGCGGACGCTGCTCAAGCTGGGCGTGGGCACCGCCGCGGGCGCCTCCCTGGTCGAGGCGCCGTCGGCCCTGGCCGCTGCGGCGGACGCGGGGCTCCCTCAGGTACCGCGGCGCCGGCTGGGGAAGACGGGCCGGGACGTCCCCATCCTCCTCATGGGCGGCTCGATGAGCTTCGACCAGCGATTCGATCCCAAGCTCGCCGAGTGTCTTCGCTTCGGGGTCAACTACTTCGACACCGCGGACTGCTACGCCGGCGGCGGCTCGGAGACCGCGATCGGCAACTTCCTCGAGCGGAGCAAGAAGCGGGACTCGGTGTGGATCACCACCAAGAGCGACCGGTGGGATCCCGACGGCCTGGAGGCCACGCTCCGCACCAGCCTCGAGAGGCTGAAGACCGACCACGTGGACATGTACTTCCTCCACATGCTCGAGGACGCGTCGCGCATCTCGGCGGAGACGGCGAAGGTGGCCGAGCGGATGAAGAAGGAAGGGCGCATCCAGCACTTCGGCTTCTCCTGCCATTCGGGGAACGTGGTGGAGCTGATGACCCTCGCGGCGAAGACCACCTGGGTCGACGCGATCATGTTCCGCTACAACTTCCGGCAGTACGGGAACCGGGAGCTGAACGTGGCCATCGACGCCTGCGCCAAGGCCAACATCGGGCTCATCGCGATGAAGACGCAAGGGTCGGAGGCCGGGTTCGCCGACGCCTGGAAGAAGTTCGAGCAGACCGGGAGGTGGACCAAGCACCAGGCGGTGCTCAAGGCGGTCTGGGCGGACCCGCGGATCAGCGCCGCGGTCTCCCACATGGATAACTTGGAGAAGCTCAAGCAGAACATCGCCGCGGCCCTGGACCGCAGCGAGCTGGGTGCGCTGGATCGCCAGGCGCTCGAGCGTTACGCGGCCGATACCCGGTCGCTGGCCTGCGACGGATGCGACCACCACTGCAACCCGGCGGTGGCGGCCCCGGTGCAGATCGGCGCGACGCTGCGCTGCCTGATGTACCACGACGTCTACGGGCAGCCTGAGCTGGCGAGGGAGCGCTTCCACGCGCTTCCGACCGAGGCGCAAAGGCTGGCAGGAGTGGACTTCTCCGGAGCCAGCAGGGCTTGCCCTCACGGCGTGGACGTGGTGACCCTCATGGACCGGGCCAGCAAGGTCCTGGTCTGAGGAGCGCGAGTCCGACATGTGCCGCAACATCCGGGTCCTCTACAACTTCGAGCCGCCGACCACCCCCGAGGAGGTCGAGGACGCGGCGCTGCAGTACGTGCGAAAGGTGAGCGGGCTGCGCGCACCCTCCGCGGCGGACCGGGCGGCGTTCCAAAGGGCCGTTCACCAGATCGCCCACGCCACCGAGCATCTGCTCGACGCGCTGTCGGCCCGCACCGCGGTCAGGACCCGCGAGGGCGAGCGGGAGAAGGCCCGGGCGCGCGGCCTGCGTCGCCGGATCGGCGCCCCGACGGGCTGAGCAGCGCGCCCGCGAGGCGCCGGAGCCTGACGCGCCTCACGGCGGGGCAGCGTCCGCGGGCCCTCCGATGCACCGAGCGAGGTCCTCGCGGCGCGCCGCCAGCGCCGAGGCGAGCACCGTCGGATCGTCGGTTCGCGTCGCGGGGTTCCAGGTGGTCGCCGAGTACATGCTGCCCGTCTCGTTGGCGGGGCCGGCGCCGGGGACGGACCGCATGGGGAAGAGCGCACGGGCGACGTTCATCGCGGTGATGCTCCCGCCGATCGCCTCGCACATCTTCAGGTACTCGTAGTCCTCGAGCCCGTCCCGGAGGGCCTTGAGGCGAGTGCTCGCCAGCGGGACGTGAGTCGTGCCGCCGATCCCCTGGCTCGAGCCGCCCGAAATGGCGGTGGGCGTGCCGGGGTAGAGCAGCGTCCCGTCACCGTTCCCGGTGAGATCGGTCATTCCGTTCATGTCCCATGCCTCCTGGAGGTGGAGGACCGAGTCGAAGTAGTGGAGCCCTGTGACGCGGTAGATGTAGTGCATCCACGGCTCGGCCCGGGCCTGGACCGCCGTCGCGTCCACCACCAGCGAGGGCCAGCCGTACACGGTGGGGTTGCTGGTCGAGCCGCAGGAGTGCGATTCGCAGCTCTGGTACGACCAGAGCTCGTTGCGCGGGTCGAAGGCCAGGAACGCGTCGTAGCTCGGCCGCTGGTTCCCGTACCGCGGCGTGCCGGCGCGGTTGTCGAGCGCGTCGATCACCGGGGCGATGACGTTGGCCACGCCCGAGGCAGCGCCGGCGTGGCTGGCATAGGTGTCGATGGGAGCGGTGAGCAG
The DNA here is from genome assembly GCA_035646995.1 of Myxococcaceae bacterium. Taxonomy (GTDB): domain Bacteria; phylum Myxococcota; class Myxococcia; order Myxococcales; family Myxococcaceae; genus RPRB01. Next base: position 7,999 of record DASROG010000579.1, on the reverse strand, counting down.
CACCTTGAAGCCCGGGTCGGCGGCGTGCGCCAGGTTCGCCCAGTGGATCGCGCGGTCCCATCCGCCAACCTGAAAGTCGGGCTCGTCCTGGGTGTAGAAGACCGTTCGATCGAACCAGTCGCCCTGCGCCTTCGCGAACGCGGCCCACGCCTGAAGCTTGGCCACGATGACTCCATCGGCGTCCGTGGCCCGGAGGTACGGGTAGGCGATCGCGGTCAGGCGCGCCCCGGCAAGGTGTGAGTACGGATCGGAGCCGTCGATCAGCGACCGGTACGCGGCGAGGAAGCTCGCCTGGCTCTTCGGATAGTCCGGACTTCCGTCGGCGAGGGCATAGAGCGCATCGCTCAGCCAGGAGCTGAGGCGGTGGTCGAGAAGGAAGCGTCCATAGAGCCTCGCCCAGCGCCGGAACGCCGCCTGGTCCGGGCAGAAGGATCCGATGACGTCGCCGTGCGCGCGGCAGATCTCGTCGATGGCCAGCCGGAGGTTGCTCCGGAGCGAGGCGGTGGATGGCAGGGTGAAGCTCCGCACGTGGAGATCGACCGGGATGACCTGCGACACGGTGTTTCGCCCGGAGGTCGCGGTGACCACGAGCTCGCCATGAAACACGCCCGTCGGCGTGCCCGGCGGGACGCGGATCTCCACCAGGAAGCTCCGGGTCGAGTTCCGGTTGATGGAGACCGGGAAGCTCCGGCGCGTTTCCGTGCTCTGCACCTCTTGCCAGGTCCCGCCGGCGAGGCGAAGTCCGGCCTCCGTCGTCGGTCCGTAGGGCACGAGGGCATCCGGCCACGCCCCCGACCTTCCCTCGATCCCCGAGGGCTGGGTGAAGGTGACGGGCTGCTCCTCGTAGATCCGGATCTCGGCGGGCGGGATCTGCGCGGTGCCTCCCACCAGGGTGAGCGTGGGGAGCTGGATCGAGACGCCCCGGTTTCCGCCGAACAGCACGACGTGGAAGAGCTCGAACTCGTTCTTCGCGCTCCAGAGGGTGACGCTCGACTTGAAGGGTCCCGGATTGCCGGGCGTGGGCTTGAGCGTCGAGTCGAGGATGCCGGCCAGCGACGTCGGCGGGTTTGCTGCGCTCGCGTTGAGCGCGGCGATGCCGAACAGCAGCATCAGACAGCGGAACTGTCGCAAGGGGCCCCCTTCGCGCGTGCCGTGCGCCCCGCGGATCGTCCCCCGTGCTCGGAAGAGGACAATCGTCCCGCCGGACGAGGCGGTTCGGCGTCGACCGTCTGGACGCCCGGCAGGCGAGGGTGCGTGGAGGGGGCGATCCCCGCGAAAGCCCGCGCCGGACCCTAGCCGGACCCGCGGGAGATGCGGAGCGGCACGCCGTTCGGCGCGAGCACCGCGACCTGCATTCCCACCGCCTTCAGCCTGGCGTCGGGCCCGAAGAAGGCCACCCCTGCCTCCAGCCGCCGGCCCGCCTCGCCCTTCTTCCAGGCGACGACCACCTGCGGCTCGCCCGACACCACCGGCTCGAGCTGCCGCATCCGGAGCGTTCCGCTGACCACGCACCGGCCACTCCCCGGCGGCTCGGCGTGCATGAGGGCCCAGAGCGCCGGACAGTCCGACGCGCCCCAGAGGGTCTCCGTCGTGGCGTGACCCGCCGAATCGCAGTGGGCCGGGTCAGGAATCCAGGGTGCGGCCAGGACTCCGTCCGCCGCGAGACCCGGGAAGATGCGCAGGCCCTGTCCGGGCTCCCGGAGCGGTCCGCAGCAGAAGCAGCGAGGGAAGGGATGCTCGCGAAACCCCGGGTAGGTCTCGGACGCGGCTCGCGCCTGCTCGAGAGAGGGCGGGGCCGGCGGGTCGATGGCTCCCGACCACGGGCGGCCCTCGGCGATGGGCTGTCCGTCGCTGAGTGCGCGGGCTCCGTCGCCGCTCCGCTCCAGCGTGAGCGACTCACCCGAGCGGAAGGGGGCCAGGAGGCGGACCTCGGCCTCGGCACCCACGAGCGCGGCGACCCGGCCCGCAAGCCAGCCGCCGAGCGTCAGCCCGGGGATGCCGTCGAAGTGGGGATCGACCGGTCCAGCGTTCATCGCCTCCTCCTCGCCCACGACTCCGTCCGCCCTCCGTTCAGGGAGAGGGGACGAGGCCCGGGCCGCGTTTGACCAGGACTGCCCGGACGTAGGCAAGGCGGAAGCCGAGCCGGGCTGCATTCCGTTCGGTGGGAATTCCCGGGTGGGAGGTGATGTCGGAGACGTCCGAGCCGAGCTCGAGCGCGCGCGCCAGCCGGACCGCCATCAGCGCTTGCTGGACGCCTCGCCGCCGGAAGCTGGGGAGGACGGAGGTGCCGAAGAGCGAGGTCACTCCGGCCCGCGTGCCGCAACCACCTGCTCCCGCGACCTCGCCTCCGAGATAGGCGAGATAGCTGTCGTGCTCGGGCGCGCGTGCGGAGCGCGTCCCGGTGCGGAGGAACTCCTCGGAGATCTCCTCTCCTTCCGGAATGAAGCCGCTCGCGCTGGTCCGGACGAAGACGTCCACCTGCGCGTCGTCCCGGGGGTTCACACGCTCGATGCGGACGCCCTCGGGCCAGCGGCGGGGAAGGAGCGCCCGCGGGTCCCCGAGCCCATGTAGCGGGAGGACCAGGGTGTTCTCGAACTCCTGCAGCACGAAACCCGCCTCGGCCAGGCGACGAAGGAACGCCACACTGGCGAACTGGGTGAGCTCGACCCGGGGCTCGATGCCGCGCGAGGCGTAGAAGCGCGCGATCCGTTCGATGTCCTCGTCATCGGGCTCGACCTCGAAGCTTAGGGCGACCGCCTTGTTCAGGTACGAGCCGGGACCGTTCGCCGCCATCCAGCCGCCGGCGACGGGCTCGGAGTCTGAGGCCAGGTCACGGACCACCTCGGCCTGGATCGCTTCGAGTCGACGCGCGATGGCCAGGAGGTCCATGGTGCGCTCAGCGCCTCTTGCCGCTGGCCGCACCGGCGCGGGTGCCCGTCGCCGCTGCGCCCATCTTCTCCAGGAACTCGTCGTAGGTCCCGCGGAAGTCGACCAGCCCCTCGGACGTGAAGGCCCACAGCCGGGTGGCGAACTGCTCGATGAGGTCGCGGTCGTGGGTGACGACGAAGGCGGTGCCCTCGTACTTGGACAGCGCGTCGCCCAGGGCGACGATCGACTCGAGGTCCAGGTGGTTGGTGGGCTCGTCGAGCACCAGGACGTTGTCCCTGGTCAGCATCAGCTTGGCGAAGATGAGCCGGACGCCCTCGCCCCCTGACAGTGCGCGGGTTGGCTTCAGCCCCTCCTCGCCCTTGAAGAGCATCCGCCCCAGCAGGCCGCGGATCTCCTCGTTGCCCGCCTTGTGGTCGAAGGTGTGGAGCCACTCGGCGGCGGTGGTGTCGTTGGGGATGCCCTCGCGGTGATCCTGGGCAAGGTAGCCGACCTTGGCCTCGTGTCCCCAGGTGACGGAGCCATCGTCCGGCTCGAGCTGGCCGACCAGCATCTTGCAGAGGGTGGTCTTGCCCACGCCGTTGCGGCCGATGATGGCGATCTTGTCCCCCCGGGTGACCAGCGCGTCGAAGCCATCGGCGACCACCACCCCCGGCCAGTGCTTGGTGAGCTTCTCGAGGGTGAGGGTCTGCTTGCCGCTGGGGCGCTTCTGCTCGAACTTGATGAATGGTCGTTCGATGTTGCTGCGCTTCAGGTCGGAAAGCTGGAGCTTCTCCATGGCTTTCTTCCGGCTCTGGACCTGGCTGGCGCGGGTGCCGGCAGAGAACCGGGCCACGAAATCCTGAAGCTGCGCGATCTTCTTCCGCTTCTCGGCGTTCTCCGACTCGACCCGCGAGCGGACCTGGGCCTTGGCCATCACCATGTCGTCGTAGTCGCCGGGGTAGGTGATGATGGTCTGGTAGTCGATGTCCGCGATGTGGGTGCAGATCGCGTTGAGGAAGTGCCGGTCGTGGCTGATCACGACCAGGATGCCCTCGTACTCGTGGAGGAAACCCTCCAGCCAGCGGATGGAGTCGAGGTCGAGGTTGTTGGTGGGCTCGTCGAGCAGCAGCGCCTGCGGCTTCCCGAACAGCGCCTGGGCGAGGAGCACCCGGAGCTTGTAGCCGCCCGGAATCTCCCGCATCAGCCGCGTGTGGTCGTCCTCGGGCACGCCCAGGCCGGAGAGGAGGGCGGCGGCGTCGCTCTCGGCGGTGTAGCCGTCCTCCTCGGCGATGATGGTCTCCAGATCCGCGAGCCGGTGCCCGTCGTCGTCGGTCAGCTCCGGCTTGTGGAGGAGCCCCTCCTTTTCTTGAAGGACGGACCAGAGCACCTGGTTCCCCTGGAGCACGACGTCCAGGACCCGCACGTCCTCGTGGGCGAACTGATCCTGCTTGAGCACCGAGGTCTTCTTCGGCCGGCTGACCATCCCGGTGTCGGGGTCGAGCTCGCCGGCGAGAATCTTCATGAACGTCGACTTGCCGGCGCCGTTCGGGCCGGTGAGGCCGTACCGGCGGTGCTCGGAGAAGGCGACGTCGACGTCCTCGAAGAGGCGCTTCTGGCCGTAGGCCTTGGTGACCTGGGTGACTTGCAGCGTGGGCATCGGTTCAGGGTGCTCGGGTGAGACTGGGGATGCAGCGGGGCCGGGAACGAGGAGGCGAACCTCCCCGGGCGCCGGACCGGCCACTGCAGCCACGCACCATAATGATGCCGTGCGTCGCGTGCAGGAACCGGCGTCCACCCACACCACAACCGGCCCCGGAAGGCAACCGGGTGCGCCGGTCTAGCGCTCGGAGGGTTTCGGGGGAGGCTCGACGACGGTGAGCGCGGGGTCGTCGCGCCGCCGCCCCTGGCGCCAGTGGGCGGGTGAGACCCCGACGATCCGCTTGAAGGCCCGGCTCAGCGCTGCCTCCGAGCCGTACCCGAGGCGCTGGGCGATCTCCCCGATGCTGGACTTCGACCTGGCCAGGAGCTCCGCCGCCAGCTGCATCCGCCAGCGGGCGAGGTACTGCATCGGAGGCATCCCCAGGAGCGCGGCGAAGCGCTCGGCCAGGACCGATCTCGAGGTCGCGACCTCCTGCGCCAGACCGTCGAGCGTCCAGGGGTGGCCGGGGCGCGAGTGGAGCGCCCCCAGCGAGCGGCCCACCAGCTCGTCGGACATCCCGGCGATCCATCCCATCTCGGTGGGGTAGGCCTCGATGAAACGGCGAAGCCCCTCGACGAACATCAGCTCCGCCAGCCTGGCGAGCACCGCCTCGCGGCCGGGACCTGAGCGGGTGAGCTCCTCGCGAGTCAGGTCGATGAAACGGGCCAAGGCCGCTCCCTGCTCGGCGCCCCGGGCGACCAGCATCCGCCGCGGCAGCGCATTGAAGAGCGGGTTGAAAGGCCCCACCTCGCAGCCGAGGAAGCCGCAGATGACCTCGGAGCGGCTTCCGCTGCCCGAGCCGAGGTGCACCGGCAGCGGGAGCGGCGTCCTGGATGCGGAATCCATCCGAACTTCGACCGGTGGACCACTGAGCCCGGGCTCGCTGGAGACGACGTGCCGGTCGTTCTGGGGCAGCACGATGACGTCACCGGCATGGAGCTGGACAGGAGCCTCGCCGGGCACTGTCACCCAGCACGAGCCGGAAGCAAGGGCGTGGAAAGGAACCACGTGGTCGACGCCGGAGCGGAGAAAGGTTTCCACGGCTGCGTTCGCCGGGCCGTCGAACGCCCACTGCGCGACTGCCTCGACGGAGAAGAATACAGCGCCGGTCAGGCGAATCGACCGGAGCACGTCGGAGAGCACGTCCGGCGCGGGATGGCCCTGCATCGGGACAGGGCACGGGCGCTCGGTCTCGACCGTCATCGACCGCACCTCGCTCTGAATGCGGTGTCCGGGGCCCCGATGCTCGTCGCCGGACGTCCGGTCGTGGATTCCGGAAGCGCGGTCATGACCCGCACCGCGGCCCGCGACGTCGTCGGACCTCGGGTCGTGAAGTGCGGAAACGGGGTCATGGGGTCTCCGGAGCAGCGCTCTTAACCACCCTCTCGCAGCGGGACACGTCGTTCTTCCCCCGCCGACGAAGGAAGAGCCTCACCATGTCGAAGGAGCTTCAGACGCAGGGCCGTTGTTTCTGTGGAGCCGTCGAGATCCGGGTCACCGGGAAGCCGGTGGCGATGGGCTACTGCCACTGCACCTCGTGCCGGGAGTGGTCCGCCGCGCCGGTGAACGCCTTCACCCTCTGGCCGCCGAACGCTGTGACCGTCACCCGGGGAGCGGACTACCTCGACCGCTTCCAGAAGACGGATCGCAGCGTCCGCCGCTGGTGCACGCAGTGCGGAGGCCATGTGCTCACCGAGCATCCCCTCTGGGGGGTGGTGGATGTGTACGCAGCGACCATACCGGGGTTCCCTTTCCAGCCCGGAGTCCACGTGAACTACGCCGAGAGCGTCCTCCGGATGGACGACCACCTCCCGAAGCAGAAGGACTATCCGGCGGAGATGGGCGGAAGCGGCACCCTCATCGCCGCCTGACCGGGTCCTCGCCCCAGGGCTCAGACTCCGATGCGGTTGAGCTGGAGGATCGGCCGATCGGGAAGCGGACCGGGCTCGAGCGTGACGGAGCAGTCCAGCATCCAGTCCGCCTCGCCGTCCGGGGAGAAGATCTTCTGCCTCGCCTCCCAGTGGCCCGGAGCGTCGGAGCGCACCACCGCCATGCTCGGCCGGCGGGCCTCGGGGGTGAGGACGATCCGCTCGTGGGCGGCGAAGTAGGGCTCGGCCTCGGCGCCGAGCGACTCCGCCGTCCAGTCGTGACCGGGCGCGAGGCAGGCGAGGCCGTCGTCCCAGGCCTTCTCGGCGATGGATTTCAGCAATCGGTGGAGCTCGGAGCGGATCCGCGCGGAGATCTCCCGCGCCGTCGGACCCACCGGTCCGCCGCTCGCCGTGGGCTGCACGGGCGCGGCGGCCGGGTGCTGGAGCCGCTCCCATTCGTCGATGAGGCTCGAATCCGCCTCGCGCACGGTGCGGCGGAGGCTCTGGAGCGCCTCCTCGAGCGCCTCGTCGCGGTAGCTCTCGGGAACGGTCTGGGCCAGGGTCTTGTAGGCGTCGGACAGGTAGCGGAGCAGGACGCCCTCGCTTCGCTGCAGCTCGTACTGCCGCACGTAGTCGTTGAAGGTGGCGAACCGCTCGAGCATGTCGCGGGCCACTGACTTCGGCCGGATGTTCTGGTGGCCGACCCAGGGGTGCTTCAGGGCGAAGGCGTCGAAGGTCCCGTACACGAAGTCCCGGAGCGGCTTCGGGTACTCGAGCTTCTCCAGCTCCTCCATCCGCTCGGCGTACTCGACGCCCGCCGCCTTCAGCTCGGCCAGCCGCTCGGTCTTCAGCGCATCCAGCTGCTTCAGGAGGACGATGGAGGGGTCCTCGAGGATCGACTCCACCAGTGTCACCACGTCCAGCGCGTAGGTCGGCGACTCGCGGTCCAGCCGGGGCAGGGTGTCGAGGAGGTACAGCGACAGGGTGTGGTGGAGCGAGAAGTCGCGCTGCAGATCCGGCGAGACCTCCACCTCGGCCCCGCGCGCGTACGGATGCTTGAAGGTGGAGACCAGCGCCGCGGCCCGCAGGGTCCGGAACAGGACCGCGCTCTTCACCAGCAGCTGCTTCTTCCGGACCTCGGTGACGTGCGCCCGGCGGATGATCCGCACCAGCCGCCCGTAGCCGCCGCCCCGCTCCGGAGCATCCGCCTGCAAGAGATTGAGGAGCAGGCCGTGCGTCACGTCGAACCGCGACACCAGCGCCTCGGGCTGCCGCGCGACGAGCTTCTCGAACGTCTGACGGTCCCAGCCGACGAAGCCCCTCGGCGGCTGCTTGCGGACCACCTTCTTCCCTGCCGCCGCCTTCTGCCCCAGCTTGAGGTTCTCGATGACGTGCTCGGGCGCCTGGGCGAGCTTCTCGCAGAGGAGCCGGTACTTCGGCAGGAGCCCGGCGTGGTGGAGGCCGATGCCCTGCGAGAGCAACCGCTTCATGTCCTTCCCGAACGGCGAGTCGAAGCGCGCGTCGGTGAGCGCGGCCCGGAGGGCCTCCTTCTCCTCGCGGGTGG
>DASROG010000578.1:0-5187 GCA_035646995.1 Myxococcaceae bacterium | reverse complement strand
GCGCGAGACCGCCGTGGCCGCGGTCGCGCGCCTCCCCGAGCTCGGGCTCGAGCTCTCCTTCCCCCCACGCCGGACGGACACGCCATGATCTTCGCCGACATCCTCTTCTGGTTCCTGATGGTCGCCGGGGCCTACCTGGCCCTGAACGCCTACTGGCTGGCGGCCGTGGCGCTCTTCCGTCCCGCGGTGGAGCGTGCGCGCCTCACCTACGCCACGCGGCCGGTGGCGGCGACGCTCGTCGGGCTCCTCGCCCTGCTCCCGGTGGTGGTGGTCTTCGGGGTGTTCGCGAAGGCCGCGCACCCCGGGGTGAAGCTGGTCACCGGAGCGCTGCTGATGGTTCCGCTGGTGCTCGCGCTGATCGGCTCGGCCGGTCTGGCGGACAAGATCGGCGCCGGCCTGCGAGCGCCGGTGGATGACGACCAGCCCTGGCGGCGCGTGCTTCGCGGAGGCGCGGTGCTCGCGCTGCTCTTCGTCGTGCCGCTGCTCGGCTGGTTCGTGGTGTTCCCGCTGACGCTCGCCAGCGGGCTCGGCGCGCTGCTCCTTCCGCACCGGCCGGCGACCATACCCGAGCACGCCGCCGTGCCGCGGCTGGGGAAGTCGCCCCTCCAGGTCGAGAGCTGACGGACCGGCCTCTTCGCGCAGGAGACCATCGTCGCCCCGCGCATGTCCGCGCGCACACGGTCGCGTGATGCATGCCGCCCTCGCCAAAAGTTACGGACTGGCGCCGGAACTCACGAACGGTGCGCCGATGTGCACCTTGTCGATCGACGGGCGACGTGACATCCCGCTGACGATGACACGCATCGCCTGCTTCGGGGTTCTGCTGTGTCTCGCGTGCCAGGGCACGGTGGAGTCGGCTGCGGTCGAGACGCCGGACGGCGGCTCCCAGCCCTGCACCCCGGCCACCTCGTGCGGTCAGGGCCAGAATTGCGGGAGCGTACCCGACGGCTGCGGGGGCAGCGTGAGCTGCGGGAGCTGCGGCGCCGGTGAGACTTGTGGCGGAGGCGGGACCTCGAACGTCTGCGGGACCGGCAGCTGCACGCCCACCACCTGCGCCGCCCAGGGCAAGAACTGCGGCACCATCAGCGATGGCTGCGGCTCGATGCTTTCGTGTGGAAGCTGCGGCTCCGGTCAGACTTGCGGCGCCGGTGGAACGCCCAACGTCTGCGGCCCGACTCCCTGCACGCCGACCACCTGCGCCGCCCAGGGGAAGAACTGCGGCAGCATCAGCGACGGCTGCGGCGGGATGCTTTCGTGTGGAAGCTGCGGCTCCGGTCAGACCTGCGGCGGAGGCGGGACGCCAAACGTCTGCGGAGGCAGCACGTGCACGCCGACCACCTGCGCCGCCCAGGGGAAGAACTGCGGCTCGATCAGCGATGGGTGCGGCGGCACGCTCCAGTGCGGGAGCTGTAGCGGTTCCGCGACGTGCGGCGGTGGAGGGACTCCCAACGTCTGCGGGACCGGGAGCTCCATCGACCAGTCCATCCTCCCGGCTGCCTTCCAGACGCTCTGGGACCCAGGGATCCCCGGCGGAATCCCCGCGGACAACGATCCGGTGCATCCGGCGTCGGTCTGGCTGCCGGCGGGCAACCCCTACGGTGGCTACTCCGTGGACCCCAGCCTCACCGGTCAGGCGAAGGCCGCGCAGTTCACCTCGGCGTTCCAGGCGGCGATCACCTCGGCCGGCGCGGTGGCCACCTCCTCGATGAGGAGGATCGTGAAGCTGAAGGCAGGCACCTACTTCGTGAATCCGCAGCAGCTTCCGAACGGGGGCGGCCAGGTGGGCATCTACGTCCGGGCGGACAACGTCACCATTCGCGGGGAGGGGGCGGGCACCACGTTCATCGTGGCCAACGGCACCATCCCGGACTACGGGGCGGTGATCCTCTTCGGGCACCGGAGCGGGACCGGCGACGCGAGCTTCGGGGTGCAGGCGCTGGCCGCGAACGCCGCCCGCGGGGCGACCTCGATCCAGGTGGGCAACGGCGGGGCCTTCGCCGTCGGCGACGTGGTGACCATCGACATGCGGGATGGCGCGGCGGTCGCCACCGGCAACGTGTACCTCAACAGCGGGTACCTGTGGTTCTACGACGGCGTGTACTTCAAGCGGCAGCCGACCTACGGCTGGAGCGGCCCGTCCACCGGCGCGCCGTCGGTGAGCGGCGATCTGAATTCGGCAGCACAGAACGCGGTCCCCTTCTGGCGCTCGCGGATGCAGACCAATGAGATCGTCGCCATCAACGGGAACACGCTCACCCTGAAGGACCCGCTCCACCTCGACTTCCCGCTCTCCCTCTCGCCGCAGGTGTGGAAGACCGTCCCGGTGAACACCGGCGCGGGCCAGCTGGGGAACCGCTGGTCAGGCATCGAGAACGTCACCGTCCGGGGCGGGAACAACCAGTGGGGCTTCCCCGGTGGAACGATCGCCTTCAGCTACATGGCCTACTGCTGGGCCAAGAACGTGGAGGCGGACGGAGAGCGCTGGAGCTCCGATACGGTCAATCACCCCGGGAAGTACGGCTACAACATCGGGATCGGCCGGAGCTACCGCTGCGTGGTCCGCGACTCCTACGTCCACGGCTCGACGGACGAGAACCCAGGCGGTCAGGCCTACGGCATCGTGGTGGGCGCCGGGTCGTCGGCGTGCCTCGTGGAGAACAACATCTCGGTCGAGAACAACAAGCCCATCGCCCTCAACTCCACCGGCGGCGGGAACGTCATCGCCTACAACTACGTGGACCAGGCGGTGCTCTGGAACAGCCCGGGGTGGCAGGAGAACGCGATCGACGATTGCCACGCCAACTTCACCCACCACGATCTCGTCGAGGGGAACTGGACTCCCAACCTCGGCGGCGACACCACCCACGGCAACTCCGGCTGGCACACCCATCTCCGGAACTACGCCAACGGGAAGAACTCGTCTGGAACCTTCACCTCCAACCTCCGCGCGGTGGGCATGGACGGCTGGACCCACGACCACGCCTACGTGGGGAACATCCTGAAGGGCGGAACCGTGTACCAGACCACCCCGAGCTCCACGGGTGGGACGCCGATCTACCAGCTGGGGAACAACGCGCGGGGCATCGGCGGGAACTGGGACAACGGATACGCCCTGGCTCACATCTTCCGCGACGGGAACTGGGACAACGTCAGCAACGGGGTGGTGTGGGCAAACGGAGCGAAGACAATTCCCGCTTCCTTCTATCTGAAGGCCAAGCCGGCCTTCTTCGGGAACAACGCCTGGCCGTGGGTCAGTCCGCTCACCGGCCAGACCACGACGCTGCCGGCGAAGGCGCGCTACGACGCGCAGACGCCCAACACGGTTCCCTGAGCCCCTAGGTGATCGCCAGGGGGTACCCGCCGGCCTCCTCGGCGGCGCGCACCACCGTCTCGCGCAGGGCGGCGGGATCGAACGGACGGAACGCGAACAGCGGAGCAATGGCGGCGAGGTGCTTCTCCAGGACTTCTCCCTCGCTGGAGGCGCACAGGGCCCGGCGAGCGCGCTCGCCGCTCCGGGCGATGGCGTCCGCGGCGTACGCCTGGGTCATGGCCACCTTCACCGGGTCCAGGCCGGACGCGGAGGCCGACTGCCGCGTCCGGGCCACCATCGAGTCCACCGCGTAGGCGTCCATCACCACGTCGGCCACCGCAGCCATGACATCCTGGTGCTTCTCGATCTCGGTGCCGAACCGCTCGGCGGCCACCTTCATCGTGTAGAGGGCGGCCATCTTCAGCGCCTCGGCGTCACGGGTCGCGCCGGCAAGCGCGTCGTTGCCCGAAGGCACCGGCACCTGCTTCTCCGCCAGCGCCCTCGCCACGGCCTCGGCCTGGGCGAAGAGCGGCAACGTCCCCTTCACCGCCCGCTTCAGCAGCATCCCGGTCACGAGCATCCGGTTGATCTCGTTGGTCCCTTCGAAGATGCGGTTGATGCGCGCGTCCCGGTAGGCGCGCTCGACCGGGTACTCCTGGATGAAGCCCGCGCCGCCGTGGATCTGGACCGCGTCGTCGACGAGGCTTCCCAGGGCCTCGCTGCCCATCACCTTGATGATCGAGGCCTCGATGGCGAACTCCTCGAAGGCGGCGATGGTCCTGGCCTGGTCGTCGGCCCCGGCGCGCTGGCTGGCGAGCAGCGCATCGAGGAGCCCGGTGGTCCGGTAGGTCATGGTCTCGATGGCGAAGATGTTCCCCGCCATCCGCGCGAGCTTCTCGCGGATGAGCGGGAACCTCGCCACCGGGGTCCTGAACTGCTTGCGCTCCTCGGCGAACTTCAGAGCGCTCCCGAGCTGCAGCTTCATCCCGCCCAGGACCGCGGCACCCAGCTTCAGCCGCCCGAGGTTCAGGATGTTGAAGGCGATCTTGTGGCCCTTGCCGACCTCGCCGAGGAGGTTCTCGGCGGGGATGCGCAGGTCCTCGAAGTAGAGCGGGCAGGTCGAGGAGCCGCGGATGCCCATCTTGTGCTCCTCCGGGCCCACGGTGAGGCCGGGCGCCCCCCGCTCCACCACGAATCCGGTGAAGTGCTCCCCGTCCACCTTGGCGAACACCACGAACACGTCGGCAAAGGCGGCGTTGGTGATGTAGAGCTTGCTCCCGTTCAGGATCCACGACTTTCCGTCGGGGCTCTTCACCGCCTTGGTCTTCGCCCCGAGCGCGTCGCTCCCGCTGCCCTGCTCGGTCAGCGCGTACGCCGCCACCAGCTCGCCGGTGGCCAGCTTCGGCAGCCACTTCGCCTTCTGGGTCTCGGTCCCGAACCAGGCGATGGGAAGCGTGCCGATGCCCACGTGGGCCGCGAAGGTCACGCTCCAAGCCCCCATCAGCGAGTTCGCCTCGGCCACCAGGAGCGAGGTCGTCTTGTCGCCCCCCAGCCCTCCGAATCGCTCGGGGACATCCACCATCAACAGACCCAGCTCGCCGGCCTTCTGGAGCAACGACCGCAGCAGGCCGGGAGTCTTGGCCTCGATGGCCTCCGCCTGGGGGAGCACCTGCTCGCGGCAAAACTGGAGCGCGGTCCGGAGCAGCATCCGCTGCTCCTCGGTGAAGGTCTCAGGCGTGGTGAGGCGGGCGCCACCGGCTTCCTGGAGGAGGAAGCCGCCACCCTGGACAAGGGCGGGAGAATGGTCGGGCGCGAGCGCGGTGGTCATCGAGAGCACCTCGGGGACTGATTCTGGAGTCAACGGATAACCGAACCGC
>DASROG010000577.1:0-2842 GCA_035646995.1 Myxococcaceae bacterium | reverse complement strand
CGGCGGGATGTACATCGGCGTGCCCTCCATCGAGCCCTACGGGTCGGCGGTGGACAGCAAGAACCGGCTCTGGGTCGTGCACCGGGTCCAGAACACCGTGGCGGTGATCGACGCCAACACCGCGACCCTGCTGGCCAACGCCATCTCTGCGCCCTCCGGCTTCCCGCGGGGCGGGTACGGCATCGCCGTGGACAAGCAGGGCCGGGTCTGGGTCCCCAACTGGAACTCGGGGCCGACCGCCACCCGCTACACGCCGCCGACCGACGGCGGCCCCATCGACGCCGGCACCTGGGACGTCTTCAACTACGGCGGGCTCACCTCGCCGAGCGGCACCCGCATCGCCCAGGGGCGGGGCGTGACCGTCGACGACGAGGGCATCGTCTGGTTCAGCGGGGACCGGAACAACCTCGGCTCGGCCGCGCTGGTCTGGGGCGCGAGCGTGGACGACGGCGGGGTCCGGATCTTCGACGGCGGCACGCCCACCCCGCTGGTCGATGCGACCTCGACCTGGAGCAAGACCAGCATCGGCATCGGGCTGGACCAGAACAAGAACCTCTGGGTCAACAACTCGACCGGCAACGTGATGCGGATCGACCGGAACACCGGCGGGGTGACGACGTCGGCGAACCAGGCCGGAGCGCTCTACACGTACTCCGACTTCACCGGGTACCAGCTGCGACACATCACCCAGAGCCAGGGCCTGTTCCGGCAGACCGTCGCCGGCTGCTCGCGCTATGCCGAGTGGGACACGGTGACCTGGGATGCCGTCACCCCGCCGCGGACCTCGGTGGTGCTGTACGTGCGCGGCTCGAACAACACCGACTTCACGGTCTCCCAGAAGTACGGGCCGTTCCCCACCTCGCCGGCGGATCTCCAGGCCGCACCCGGACCCGTGCCGCAGTTCAAGTACCTCCAGCTCGAGTTCCAGATGAGCTCGCTGGACGGCATCGCCCAGCCGTACCTCCTGGGCTTCACCGTCACCTCGAAGTGCCTGACGCCCCTCCAGTAGCGTCCAGCCCGGGCTGAGCGAAGTCCGGGGTTGCGCCGCCGCCACTCGCTGTGCGAGGCACGGCAGCGACCGTGGCTTCCTCGGGAAACGGAAGGGACGTGGCCTCGGAGCGGGCCGCCGCGCTCCAGCGCATCTCCGCGCTGCCCGCCCGGGCGCGCCTGGACGCGCTGCTGGCGGCGAAGGACGCCTCCGCCCTGGTGCGGGCCCTTCCCCCCGAGCAGCTCTACGCCACCGTGGCCGAGGTGGGTCTGGCCGACGCCACCGACCTGGTCCAGCTTGCCTCGCCCGAGCAGTTCCAGGCGCTGGTGGACCTCGGCGCCTGGAGGCGCGACACGCTCGACCCGCACGGGCTCCTGGAATGGCTCCGCGCCGCCCGTGGCGACGACCACGAGGCCCTGCTCCGCAAGGTGCACGGCCTGGACCTCGAGCTGCTCGAGTCGATGCTCCGCGCCTTCACCGTGGTGCACGATCTCGAGGAGACGCCGGACCCTTCGGTGGAGGGCGTCACCCTGGATTCGGCGGACGGGCACTACCGGGTGGAGCTCAGGGTCGAGGGCCCCGAGCAGGCGGCGCTCCGGGCGCTGCTCGTCGACCTCATGGGTGAGGACCCCCTCGCCTTCAGCCGGCTCCTGGAGTCCATCCGCTGGGAGTTGCCGAGCGAGCTGGAGGAGGTGGCGCTGCGGTTCCGCTGGGCACGGCTGGCGGACCTCGGCTTCCCCGACCCCGAGGCCGCGGCGGGCCTCTACGCCGCGGTGCGACTGCCACCGGCACCTCCGGCCGCACCGGTTGTCGAGCTGGTCCGGAGCGGGGGACGGCCGGTGGACTTCGTCCAGGCGGCGCTGGAGGGGCTCGACGTGGTGGAGGCGGAGAATGCCCGCGAGGAGCTCCGGGGCGTGTTCAACGCCGCGCTGGTCGCCGACGGCGCCGATCCGGGAGACCTGGAGGCGTTCCAGGCCTCGGCGGAGCGGGCGCGTGACACCCTGGGGCTCGGCCTGGAGTACCTCGCCGGGGGCGACCCGCGTCGCGCACCGGCGGTGGTCCGGGCGACGCCGCTGCGACAGGTGTTCCAGACCGGTTTCTCGCTCGCGCTCCGGTTGCGCCACCGCGCCGACCGGCTGGCGTCGCGCCTCCTCTCCCGCATCGACGGAGAGTGGCTCCTCTGGCCCGAGCAGGCGGCGGTGGTGGGCGCGCTTCGCCGTGCCCGGCCGATGCGGGCGCTGAGCGTGGAGGGCGCCGAGCCGGTGCCGTTCCGGTCGGTGGCGGAGGTCCAGCACGCGGAGCGCGAGCTCGGGCGCGCGGAGCAGCAGCAGGCGCTCCTGGCCGCATTGCTCGGTGGCAGCGAGGAGCGGGCACGCGCGGCCCTGGAGGGGCTCGGTCCGGCGTGGCCGGCCGGGGGGACGCCCGCGGTGCTCGCGGTCGCGGTGGCGCACGCGCTGCTCGAGGGCCAGCCGCGGGTCGCCCCGGTCGCCGCGGCGCGGACCCGAGAGCTCGGCCGTGCCTTCCTCGATCCCGGGCCGCCTCCCACGCCCCGCCCCGAGGCGGTGGCCAGAGCGGCCGTGGTCCTGGCCGCGGTGGCCCCTGGCGACGAGCCCGCGCGGCTCGCCCGCCTGGTCCTCGAGCGACTGGCTGACCAGATTGGCGGAGCACTGCTCACGGGCCCGCTTCCCGTGGAAGTCCGCACGACGCTGCCCTGGTCGACAGGGCTGTAGAAACGCCAGCGATGGCTGGCCGGTCGCCCGGCGTGAGCGAGGAATTCCGCGGTGCTGTCGCTGGCACGTCCGCTGCTCCCGCCACACCGAGCCATGCGGACCCGTGCGCCGGAGGGGGAGGGGG
>DASROG010000576.1:0-2412 GCA_035646995.1 Myxococcaceae bacterium | reverse complement strand
GCCGATCTGCGCGGTCCCCGCCGGGACGATCACGTTCGACTGCAGCAGGGACTGCACCACGTCGTTGGGGCTCAGGCCCTTGGCCGCGGTGGCCGACGGGTCCACGTCCACCATGATCTGCCGCTGCTTGCCGCCGTACGGGCCGGGGATGGAGGTGCCGGAGATGGTGAAGAGGCGGACCCGGAGGAAGTTCAGCCCGTAGTCGAACAGCTGCTGCTCCCCCACCGTGTTGCTGGAGACGTTGATCTGCGCCACCGGCACGTTGCCGGCGTTGAACCGGAGCACGTTGGGAGGCTGGATGCCGGGGGGCATGATCCGGCTGGCGGTGAGTGACACCGAGGTGATCTGGGAGATGGCGGTCCCCAGGTCCGCGTCGGGCTCGAAGTAGAGCTTGAGCAGGCCCACCCCCGCGATGGACTGGGACTCGATGTGGGTGATGCCGTCGATGACCGTGGAGTAGGCGCGCTCGCTGATCAGGACGATCCGGCGCTCCATGTCCTCGGCCGACAGGCCCGGATAGTTCCACACCACCACCACCACCGGGATGTCGATCGAGGGGAAGATGTCGGTCCGCATCCGCGTGACCGAGAGCACCCCGGCGATGAAGATCAGGGCCGACAACACCGCCACGGTGTAGGGCCGGCGCAGCGCCAGCCGGACGATCCACATGAGATTCCCCGAGCCTCCCTCGAGAGCCTTCGTACTAACGGGCACCCCGGCGCGAGCCCACCTCCCTGTTCATGGCAGGCATGCCATCGACGCACCGGGGAATGACCCTTGCTATCACAACGTTTTCCCGAGCCGGGTGTCGGCCCCGCGAACCATGCCCTCCTCCCAGGAAAAAGGTGCGCCCCGGCCTGGACTGGAGCATGAGGGGGCGGTGCTCCGACCCGCCTCCCTCCTGCTTCTCCTTGCCCTCGTCCCGGGCCTGGCCCGGGCACAGTCGGCCGGTCCGGACGCCGGCACAGCCCAGGCGGCGCCCACCGCGGGCCAGCCCCCGTCCGACGCACCGCGGCTTCTCCACCTGGACGAGGCAGTGCAAGCGGCCGTGCAGAACCAGCCACAGCTCATCCAGGCCAGGGCAGCCGCCGCGGCGGCAGAGGGTCGGGTCATCCAGGCCCGCTCGCCGCTGCTGCCCCAGCTGACCCCGCAGGCGTCGTGGACCAGGAGCTATCGGGCCCTGACCTCGGTGGGGACGGGGGGGACGGGAACCACCCCCAACGCCGTCCAGTGCGCGACCAGCACCTGCAACACCTGGCGGTTCGGCGTGGCGGGCAGCCAGACGATCTGGGACCCGGCGACCTGGGCCAGCTGGGAGTCCGCCCAGCGCAGCTTCGACTCGCTGAACGCCTCGGCGACCGCCGCCCTGAACAACCTGGTCCTGAGTGTCCGGACCTTCTACTTCCTGGCGCGCGCCACCCGAGATCTCGTGTCGGTCGCGGACCAGACGCTCCAGAACCAGATCACCCACCAGAAGCAGGTGGAGGGCTTCGTCCGCGTGGGGACCCGTCCGGAGATCGACCTCGCCCTGGCGAGGCTGAACGTGGCCAACGCCCGGGTGCAGCTGATCACCGCCCAAAACAACGACCGGATCGCCAAGGCCCAGCTGAACCAGGCCATGGGGTTGCCTCAGGGGACGGACTACCAGGTGGCGGGTGACGAGCTGCCGCCGGTGGACGTGGAGGACCGGCCCTTGCCCTTCCTCTTCGACCAGGCGCTGGCCTCGCGTCCGGAGATCACCGCCTTCGAGTACGCGCGCCAGGCCTCGGGGAAGGCGCTGGACTCGGCGAGGTGGGGGTGGAGCCCGACCGTCGACTTCGCCGGGAGCTACTTCAAGGCAGGCCCGGAGCTCAGTGCACTGGCCGACAGCTGGGCCTTCGGGTTCACCCTGACCTGGCCGCTGCTCCAGGGTGGGCTCACGGTGGGTCGGGTGCGCGAGGCCGAGCAGAACCTCGTCTCGTCCGGGGCCGCGCTCACCGGGCAGCAGCTCCAGGTCCGGTTCGACGTCGAGCAGGCGGAGGCCACCCTCCTCGGCAACAAGGAGTCGCTGGTCGCCTCGCAGGACGCGGTGGACAACGCCAAGGAACAGCTGCGGCTGGCCGAAGGCCGGTACCAGGCGGGAGTGGGCACCATCATCGAGCTGTCCGATGCGCAGGTGCAGCTGACCAACGCCGCGGCCCAGCTGGTCCAGGCGCAGTACAATCTCGCCACCGCGCGAGCCCGGCTGCTGGCGGCGCTCGGCCGGCAGGAGTGACCGTGGCCGACACGCCGTCCGAGCAACCGCCCTCGCGCCCGGCCCGCAGGCGGCGGGCGTGGATCTGGGTCGCGGTGGCGATGGTGGCGGTGGTCGCCGTTGCCCTCGTCCGCCGGGGCAAGGGCTCGGGCCAGCAACCCGGGGCGGGGGCCCAGGCC
>DASROG010000575.1:0-8522 GCA_035646995.1 Myxococcaceae bacterium | reverse complement strand
ACCCGGTGTCGGTGATGCACGTGTGCGGCAGCCACGAGCAGGCCATCGCCCGCTTCGGCCTGCGGGCCGCGTTCCCCCCCGCGCTGGACGTCATCATGGGCCCCGGGTGCCCGGTGTGCATCACCGACGTTCCCGAGGTGGACGAGGGCGTGG
The DNA here is from genome assembly GCA_035646995.1 of Myxococcaceae bacterium. Taxonomy (GTDB): domain Bacteria; phylum Myxococcota; class Myxococcia; order Myxococcales; family Myxococcaceae; genus RPRB01. The sequence goes on along the minus strand of DASROG010000575.1, from coordinate 8,369 downwards.
CCCTGGCCCGCCAGGGCGTCCGGGTGGCCACCTACGGCGACATGCTCCGGGTGCCCGGCTCGGCGGGCTCGCTGGCGGACGCCCGCGCCGCCGGAGCGAAGGTGGACGTGGTCTACGGCATCTCCCAGGCGGTGGAGCTGGCCTTGCAGACCGACGAGGAGATGGTGTTCTTCGCCACCGGGTTCGAGACCACCGCGGTCGCCACCGCGGCGGAGATCCTCCGAGGCCCGCCGGCGAACTTCTCGGTGCTCTCGGCCCACAAGTACATCCCGCCGGTGATGGAGATCGTCGCCGAGATGCCCGGGAGCAGGGTGGAGGGCTTCCTCGCCGCGGGGCACGCGGCGACCATCACCGGGTCCGCGGTGTTCGAGCCCTTCGTCGAGCGGCACCGGCTTCCGGTGGTCGTCGCCGGGTTCGAGCCGCTGGACATCCTCGCCGGCCTGCTCCGGTTGGTGGAGCTGATCCGGGACGGCACGCCGCGCGTGGAGAATCTCTACCCCCGCTGTGTGACCCGGGAGGGGAACCTCGCGGCCCAGGAGCAGCTGTGGAAGGTGTTCCGCCCGCTGGGAGGGCGCTGGCGGGGCATCGCCCACGTGCCGAACGGCAATCTCCGCCTCCAGGACTCCTGGGCACACCTGGACGCCCGGCGGCGCTTCGACATCGACCTGAAGGCGCTCTGGGACTTCGCCCCGCCATCGCTCGTGCAGCAGTGCATCTGCGGGGAGATCATGTCCGGGCGGCAGTCGCCGACCTCCTGCCGGCTGTTCGGCAAAGAGTGCCAGCCGGAGACGCCGGTGGGCGCGTGCATGGTCTCCAGCGAGGGGACCTGCCGGATCTGGCATCAGTATGGCGGGCATCCCCAGCTGGCCCAGGTGACCGTGGGAGGTGCCCGGTGAGAGCCACCCTTCCGCTCGGAACCACGGTGAGCCTGAAGCACGGCGCGGGTGGCCGGGCGATGCGCGCGCTCATCGAGCAGCTCTTCGCCGAGGGAGCGCGCCAGCCGCCGGGAGCGGTGGGACTCGCGGAGATGGACGACGGCGCGGCGTTCCCGCTCCAGGACGGGTGGCTGGTGCTCACCACCGACTCGCACATCGTCGCCCCGCGCTTCTTCCCCGGCGGCGACGTGGGGCGGCTGTCCATCTCCGGCACGGTGAACGACCTGGCGATGATGGGGGCCACCGAGGTCCTGGGCCTCACCTGCGCGGTGGTCATCGAGGATGGGTTCTCCATCGCCGAGCTGGAGCGCATCCACGCCTCGATGCGGGAGACGTCGCGGGAGGCGGACGCGCCGGTGGTGACCGGTGACACCAAGGTGATGGGGCGGGGCGAGCTGGACGGCATCGTTCTCAACACCACCGGCGTGGCGCTCACCGGGCGACTGGTCCGCGACAGCGGGCTCCGTCCTGGGGATCGCATCGTGGTGACCGGGACCATCGGCGACCACGGGTTCGCGGTGCTCGCCGCCCGGCAGAAGCTCGAGCTCCAGGGCAACCTCCGCTCCGACGTTGCGCCGCTGAACGGGCTCATCCGCCAGGTGCTCCGGGCGGCGGGCGAGGGTGTGGTGGCGATGAAGGACCCGACCCGGGGCGGGCTGGCCAGCGCCCTCCATGAGATGGCGGAGAAGAGCGGGGTGGGCGTGCTCCTCGAGGAACAGGCCGTGCCCCTGTCGGACGAGGTCCGCGCCGCCTCGGAGATCCTGGGGATCGATCCGCTGCACGTGGCGAACGAGGGGAAGGCGGTGCTCGGGGTGCGCCCCGAGGCGCTGGACCGGGTGATGGCCGCGCTGGACGGTCACCCCCTCGGCCGGCGCGCCGCGGTCGTCGGCACCTGCATCGCCGAGCAGCGGGGGCGGATCGTGCTCGACACCGGCCTGGGCAAGCGGCTCCTGGCGGAGCCGGAGGGCGATCCGATGCCGCGGATCTGCTGAGGTCGCCGTGAGCGTCGAGAGCCACATCCGGACGGCGGTGGAGCAGGGAGTGGGCACCCTCACCATCGACCGGCCGAAGCGCTTCAACTCACTGGACCCGTCCACCGCCCGGGATCTGCGCAAGGCCGGCCTGCAGCTCGCCCGGGACCCGGTGGTGCGGGTGGTCGTCCTCCGAGGAACGGCGGGCATCTTCTGCAGCGGCGCCGACCTCAAGTACATCCGGGCCGGCGGCGATGCGGCCGAGCTCTCCTATCTCACCCCGGGCGCCCGCCCGGTCCCGCAGGGCCCGGGGGAGGTCTTCAAGCAGATCCTCGAGTACCTCCACGCCACCATCTCGGAGATCCGAAGAGCCCCCAAGCCCTTCGTCGCCGCGGTGGACGGTGCCTGCGCCGCCGGAGGACTCGGCCTGGCCATGGCGTGCGACCTGGTGTTCGCCTCGGATCGATCGACCTTCGAGTGGGCCTACGCCAAGACCGGCCTCTCGGGAGCCGAGAGCTCCACCTTCTTCGTTCCCCGGCTGGTGGGCCTCCGGTTCGCCGCGGAGATGTTGCTCCTCAATCCCCGGCTGGACGCCGCCGCGGCGCGGAGCGCGGGGCTGGTGAACGGGGTGTTCCCGGCCACGGGGTTCGACCTCGAGGTGGAGGCGATCGCCCGGCGGATCGCCGCCGGTCCTTCCTCGGCGTACGCGGCGGCCAAGCAGCTCTTCAACGAGGCGATGGGCGTGGACCGGCTCGACCACCACCTCGATCGCGAGCTCGAGGCGCTGGTCCGGAGCGCCGACTCGCCAGAGTTCGCCGAGGGCATCGACGCCTTCTTCGCCCGGAGGACGCCGAGGTTTCCAGGAACGGACTGACCATCACCGGTCTCCGTACCGCCCGCCGAGGTCTTCCGGAGCCGTCCCCGCGTCGCCCTGCCGAGCGCGGGCGATTCTGAGCGGACGGCCGCCCGCGTCAGGCGCAGGTCCCCCGCGCCCGGAGCCTGCGCACCCTTTGCGCTCGCACTTCCCCCGGGCGCAGCTCCTGCTCCGTCCTGCGCCTGCCGGCTCCTCCTGCAGCAAAAAGGCTCATCTCTTGCACGCGGCGTATAAGCCGCGGCGTCGGTCCTCCTCGTGTGTCTGTGCGCGCTGGCCGTACGCCCGAGACGGAGGGTGTCATGGGGAGTGGCGAAGGCTGGCTCGGCCAGGAGCTGCGCCGGCGCGGGATCAGCCGCCGCGAGCTGCTCTACTTCTGCGCCGGGGTGGCGGGGATGTTCGGGCTCCCGGCGTCCGCGGCGTCGGAGATTGCCGGTGCGCTCACCCGGGCGAAGAAGCCCATCCTGGTGTGGCTGGAGTTCCAGGACTGCGCCGGGAACACCGAATCCTTCCTGCGCTCGAGCGCGCCCACCGTCGGTGAGGTGGTCCTCGATCTCCTCTCGGTGGACTACCACGAGACGATCATGGCCGCGGCCGGAGCCCAGGCCGAGGAGGCGCTGGCCGGAGTGGTGAAGAACTCCGCCGGTCAGTTCATCGCCGTCGTCGAAGGCAGCATTCCCACCGGGGCCGAGGGCGCGTACTGCACCATCGGAGGGCGCTCGGCGCTCGACATCGCGCGGGAGGTGTGCGGCAAGGCCGCGGCCACCATCGCCGTCGGGACCTGCGCCACGTACGGCGGGCTCCCCGCCGCCGCGCCCAACCCCACCGGCGCGCTGGGCGTGGCCGACGCGGTCCCGGGGGTCAAGAACCTGATCAACATGTCGGCCTGTCCGGTCAACGCGGCGAACCTGACCGCGCTCCTCACCTACTACCTGACGTACAAGCGCTGGCCGCCGCTGGACGGCTTCCGCCGCCCCCTCTTCGCCTACGGCAAGACCATCCACGACAACTGCGAGCGCCGGGCGCACTTCGACGCCGGCCAGTACGTGGAGCTGTGGGGCGACGATGCGCACCGCGCCGGCGCCTGTCTCTACAAGATGGGCTGCAAGGGGCCGGTGACCTACCAGAACTGCCCCACCGTTCGCTGGAACGATGGAACCAACTGGCCGATCGGCTGCGGCCACCCGTGCATCGGCTGCGCCGAGCCGGATTTCTGGGACAAGATGACGCCGTTCTACAAGCACCTCCCGACGGTGGCCGGCTTCGGCGCCGCCTCGAGCGTGGACACCGTCGGCGCCTGGCTCACCGTGGGCACCGCGGCCGCGTACGCGGGACACGGCATCGTCAAGGGCATCCAGAACGCCGGGAAGAAGCACGAGAACGGCGCCGGTCCTCCCGCTGACAAGGGCCCGGCCGGCAAGGCAGGGGGCCCGTCATGAGTCACGTGGTGGTGGATCCGGTCACCCGGATCGAGGGACATCTCAGGATCGAGGCAGAGGTCGATGGCGGCCAGGTGCAGGACGCCTGGTCGTCGAGCACGATGTTCAGAGGACTCGAGCTCATCCTCAAGGGTCGCGATCCGCGCGACGCCTGGGCCTTCGCCCAGCGGATCTGCGGCGTCTGCACCACCGTGCATGCCATCGCATCGATCCGGAGCGTGGAGAACGCGATCGGGGCCAAGCCTCCGCCCAATGCCCGGGTGCTGCGGAACCTGATCATGGCTTCGCAGTGCATCCAGGACCACGTCATCCACTTCTACCACCTGCACGCTCTGGACTGGGTGGACGTGGTCTCCGCCCTCAAGGCGGATCCGGAGAAGACCTCGGCGCTGGCCCAGTCCATCTCCGACTGGCCGCTGTCGAGCACCAAGTACTTCGCCGGCATCAAGAACCGCCTGAAGGACTTCGTCGATCGCGGGCAGCTCGGACCCTTCGCCAACGCCTACTGGGGCCATCCGGCGTACAAGCTCCCCCCAGAGGCCAACCTCATGGCGGTGGCGCACTATCTCGAGGCGCTCGACTGGCAGAGGGAGTTCATCAAGATCCACGCCATCCTCGGCGGCAAGAACCCCCACCTCCAGTCGTTCCTGGTGGGCGGCATGGCCACGCCGGTGGACCCCGACAGGCAGGCCTCGATCAACATGGGGTCGGTGGCACAGATCAAGAAGCTGACCCTCAAGGCCAGGGAGTTCGTCTCCAAGGTCTACCTCCCGGACGTGCTCGCGGTGGCGAGCTTCTACAAGGACTGGGCGGGGGTCGGAGGCGGGGTCGGCAACTACATGGTCTACGGCGAGTACCCGGAGACCGACGACGACAAGCCGCCCCTCTTCTTCCCCTCGGGCATCATCCGCAACAAGAACCTGGGCAAGGTCGAGCCCCTCGATCCAGCGAAGATCACCGAGTCGGTGAAGCACAGCTGGTACGAGGACAGCGCGCAGCCGCTCCATCCCCGCGAGGGGGAGACCCGGCCCAAGTACACCGGGCCCAAGCCTCCCTACGAACGGCTGGAGACGGCCGCCAAGTACAGCTGGCTGAAGTCGCCCCGTTACGGCGGCGAGCCGATGGAGGTCGGACCGCTGTCGCGGATGCTGGTGGCCTACGGCTCCGGCCACAAGCGGGTCCAGGAGCTGGTGGGCACGGCGCTCAAGTCGCTGGGTGTCGGCCCGGAGGCGCTCTTCTCGACGCTGGGGCGCATCGCCGCCCGGTGCGTGGAGACAGTCGTCCTGACCGAGAAGATCGACACCTGGGTCGACGCTCTCGCGGCGAACATGGAGAAGGGTGACCTCCGGATCCACGACACCGGGAAGTGGGATCCCTCCTCCTGGCCGAAGGAGGCCTTCGGCGCCGGGTTCCACGAGGCGCCCCGCGGCTCGCTCGGCCACTGGGTCCACATCAAGGATGGAATCATCGCCAACTACCAGTGCATCGTCCCCAGCACCTGGAATGCCGGACCCCGCGACGGCTCGGAGAAGCGCGGGCCCTACGAGGCCGCGCTGCTGAAAACCCCGGTGGCGGACCCCAAGCAGCCGCTGGAGATCCTCCGAACCGTCCACTCGTTCGACCCCTGCATGGCCTGCGGAGTCCACGTGGTGGACGTGGAACGGAGAGAGCTGGCGCGAGTGAGGACGCCATGAGAGCGATGGCGACCCATCCGGCGGAGGAGATCGCACATCCGGCGGTGAGGGGCACCCGGATCCGGGTCTACGTCTGGGACCTGGTGGTGCGGAACACGCACTGGGTCATCGCGCTGGCGATGGCCATCCTCATCGCCACCGGGCTCTACATCGCCCATCCCTTCGGCTTCCCCGGGACGACGCCCGGCCCGCACTTCCTGATGGGCTGGATGCGGGTGGTGCACTTCTACGCCGCCATCTTCTTCACCCTGGCGGTGCTGGTGCGGATCGTCTGGTTCTTCACCTCGCCGGTGCGCTACGCGCGGTGGCGCCAGTTCATCCCCTGGCAACGGTACCGGCGCCGGGAGCTGCTCAACGCCATCAAGTTCTACTCCTTCTTCCGTGCCCGGCCGCCCGACGTCATCGGTCACAACCCGCTGGCGGGGCTCTCCTACGCGGGGGTGTTCCTCCTCTACCTGGTGATGATCACCTCGGGTCTGGCGCTCTACTCGGCGGAGGCCATTCCCGGCGCGTACATGAAGAGCTTCCAGTTCCTCATCCCCATCTACGGAGGCCTCCAGACGGCGCGGTTCATCCACCACCTGGTGATGTGGGTGCTGATCCTCTTCGTCACCTTGCACGTGTACGCCAACGCGCTCACCTCGGCGCTGGAGGAGAACGGCGAGGTGGACTCGATCTTCTCCGGCTACAAGTTCGTCCACCGCGAGGACGTGGAGAAGGAGCTGGCCGACGAGGCCGCCGAGCACCAGGGGAAGCGGCGTGCCTGATCCGCTCCTGGTGCTCGGTCTGGGTAACCCGCTCTGTCAGGACGACGGGGTGGGAGTGATGGCAGTCACCCGACTGCTGGAGGAGTGGAGCCCAGGGCCCGGCGTGAAGATGATGGAGGGTGGCACGCTCGGGCTCTGGCTGCTTCCGTTGCTCGAGGCATACCGGAACGTGCTCCTGGTGGACGCGATCCGCGCCGACGGCGAGCCAGGCACGCTGGTCCGCATCGAGGGGGAGGCGGTGGCCCACGCAGCCGCCCATCGCCTGTCGGTGCACCAGGTGGGGGTGGGCGACCTGATGGACGCGGCACAGCTTCGCGGGACGCTTCCACCGAGGCTGACGCTGCTGGGAGTGGTGCCGGAGGCGGTCTCGCTCGGGCTCGGGCTCACGCCACGGGTCGAGCAGGCGCTGCCGGCGTTGATGGAGCGAGTGATCGAGGTCTGCGCGGAGCTGGGCCACCCTCTCCGCCCGAGGTCGGACCATGAGACCCTGGTGGGCGCTGACGATGGCCTGCGCCGTGTCCTGGGCATGCCGGTCGAGGTGCGCTGAGGACGGACCGGCCAAGGTCCCGGTCGAGCAGCTGCGAGCCCCAGCGGTCCGGGCGAGGGGAGAGCTGCTCTACCGGGAGAACTGCGTGCTGTGTCACGGCGAGAGCGCCGACGGCCGCGGAACGCGGAGCATGGGCCTGGAGAGGAAGCCCGCCAACTTCACCGAGCCGATGTGGAGCCAGCCCGAGAGCGCCACCCGGGCCTTCGAGGCGATCACCCGAGGAGTTCCCGGCACGGCCATGCCCTCCTGGGGCGCCGCGCTCACGCCGGAGGACCGCTGGGCGCTGGTGGCCTTCCTCACGGCGGTGAGCGAGCGCGCCGCCGCAGGCCATCCGGCCGGTCACTGACTGGCGCCGAGCGCCCGCCGCTCAGAACGAGCCCGAGCGGATCTGCGCCAGCACGTCCGGGAGACGGACCCGCTGTGACAGAGACTCGATCTGTCCCGAGACCTGAGGCAGCAGTGACCGGGCCTCGTCCTGGAAGCGGCTGAAGAGGGCGCGCAGGTTCTCGGCGGAGAGCTTTCGTCCCTGCCCGTAGTACTGCTTCGCCGCGTGGCCCAGCGCGTAGGTGGCGGCGAAGGTCACCGCCGCCCCGGCCGCGACGCCGGTGGCGCCGCCCAGGAGCCCTCCGAGGATGCCGGAGGCCACGCCGCCCAGCACCTTGCGGACCATCCCCTCGACCATCTGCGCCGCGGCCCCGAGCCCGAAGGTGCCGGCGAGGTCCTTCACCTGGTTGGCGTCGAGCTGCTGGCCGTAGCGCTGGCCCACCTCGTACACGAGCCGCAGCTGCAGCGGCAGGATGGCCAGATTGGCCAGGCGGTCCGGGAGCAGCTCCAGCGCCCCGGTCAGCATCGCCTGCTTGAGGATCCGCTCGTCGAGGGCAGCGTCGGTCGAGCCGCTGACCTCGGGCAGCGTTCCCGCGAGGGGCGCGGTGGCGAGCGCCCGCAGCTGGTCCTCGAACTCGTGAGTCGCCGCGGGGCCCAGGCCGAGCGCACCGTGCAGCGCGCTGAGGAAGGCCTGCTCGGCGGGGTTGGGGGCTCCGTCCACGGTGCACACGGCGAGCGCGACCTCGTAGGCCGTGCGCCGCGCCTCGGCGTCGGAGAGCGAGGCGGCGAGGATCCCGATGCCCTGACGTGCCGCGACCGGC
>DASROG010000574.1:0-5016 GCA_035646995.1 Myxococcaceae bacterium | reverse complement strand
CGCTCACTGCGCACCCCCCACCGCAGCGAGCTTCGTCTCTGCCGCCGCCTCCGTCGACTCTCGGCGGTCACCCGCCTCACGGACGTGCAGCTTGCCATCGAGCGGTAGCACGTCCAGGAGCACGTTCAGCGAGCCATCGCGGTTCACGAAGGCCGAGCCCGCGCGCACCCACACCGTTCCACCCTTTCCCTCGCGGATGGAGAACACCGCCAGCCGCTTCCCTGTCGTCAGCACCTTCCACCTCCACGCCCTGCGCCCGGACCGGAATGGCCCGGCCGTCGGCCCCGCGAAGCGAGACCGAGCACGCTGCCGTGGAGCAGCGGCCGTGCCACCGCCTTCCCCGTCGATCGCGCGACCGGACGGGAGTCCGCGACGGAGGACCGACCTCCGCCCTTCTGGACGGGTGTTCAGCCGGCGGTCCAGGAGCGGGTCCGGTCCGCTCGCTGCAATGGTCGTGTCGAGCGCGACGCGGGGCCGGTACGGTGTCCAGTCTCCCCTCCCACGTCAGGAACTCGATGCGCCGCCTCCTCGTTCCCGTCCTCCTCGTCGGCTCCATCGCCCTCGCCGCCGAGCCACCGGATCGCGACACGCCGCTCCCAACGCTGCCCTACACGCCCGGCCTCGAGCCGCGCTTCATGGACCGGAGCGTGGACCCCTGCGTGGACTTCTATGCCTACTCCTGCGGAGGGTGGGAGAAGCTCAACCCCATCCCGCCGGACCAGTCCACCTGGAGCGTCTACGGGAAGCTCCAGAACGAGATCCAGCGGCACCTCTGGGGCCTGCTCCAGACGGCGGCGGACCCATCCTCGGCGCGCAGCCCGGCGCAGGTGCAGATCGGTGACTACTTCGCCGCGTGCATGGACGAGGCTCGCATCGAGGCGCTGGGAGCGAAGCCGCTCCAGCCGGCGCTGTCCGCGCTGGCAAAGGTGAAGGACGGCCGCGGGCTCGCCGCATGGCTGGCGGGCCAGCACCTGGCCGCGACCAGCGAGCAGATGCTCTTCGGCTTCGGCTCGCAGCAGGACATGACCGATGCCACCCAGTTCCTCGCGGCCTTCTGGGCCGGGGGACTCGGGCTCCCCGACCGCGACGACTACCTCGACCAGGATCCCCGATCGCAGCAGGTCCGGGAGAAGTACCGAGAGCACGTGGTGCGGACGCTCCAGCTGCTCGGAGACGACGCCGCCACGGCGAGGAAGACCATGGCCGTGGTCATGGACATCGAGACCGCGCTGGCGAAGGCGAGCCTCACCCGGGTGGACCGGCGCGACCCGTACAAGGTCTTCCACAAGATGCGGGTGACCGAGCTGCAGCGACTGGCGCCGGCGTTCGACTGGAAGGGCTACCTCGCGGGCATGGGAGTGCCGGGCATCGGGGTGCTGAACGTGAGCCAGCCGGCGTTCGCGCAGGCGCTCAACGCGGAGCTGAAGAAGCGGCCGCTGGCAGACTGGAAGCGGTACCTGCGCTGGCACCTGGCCAACAGCCAGGCCCGCTATCTCTCCCGGGGCTTTGTCGAGGAGGACTTCGCCTTCAACGACAAGGTCCTCCGGGGGACGGAGCAGCTCGCGCCCAGGTGGAAGCGTTGCGTCCGCTGGGTGGATCGCGATCTCGGCGAGGCGCTGGGTCAGGTCTTCGTCCAGAAGAACTTCTCCCCCGAGCTCAAGGAGAAGACGCTGGCCATGGTCCTCGGCGTCGAGCGCGAGATGGAGGAGGACCTCCAGACGCTCGCCTGGATGTCGCCGGCCACGCGGCAGCGGGGGATCGAGAAGCTGAAGACGATGGCCAACAAGATCGGGTACCCGGACCGCTGGCGCGACTACTCGTCGGTCCGGCTCGCCCGCGCCGACTTCCAGGGGAACGTCACCCGGGCGGTGCGCTTCGAGTCCGCACGGCAGCTGGCCAAGATCGGCAAGCCGGTGGATCGCGGGGAATGGGAGATGACCCCGCAGACGGTGAACGCCTACTACAACCCCACGATGAACGACATGAACTTCCCGTCGGCGGTGCTCCTGCCACCGCTCTACGACCCGAAGATGGATGCGGCTCCGGGCTACGGGAACACCGGGGGCACCATCGGACACGAGCTGACCCACGGGTTCGATGACGAGGGCCGGAAGTTCGACGCCAGGGGCAACCTCGCCGACTGGTGGACGAAGGAGGACGCCGCGGAGTTCGAGCGCCGCGCCTCCTGCGTCTCGGATCAGTACTCGAATTACATCGCGGTGGACGACATCCACGTGAACGGGAAGCTCACCCTGGGCGAGGACGTGGCGGACCTCGGCGGGCTCATCCTCGCCTACCGCGCCTGGCGGGCGGCCACCGCCAATCAGCGGCTCGCGCCGATCGACGGGCTCACGCCCGACCAGCGGTTCTTCGTGGGCAACGCCCAGTGGGCCTGCACCAACGTCCGGCCCGAGGCGATGCGGCTGCGCGCGCGGACCGATCCGCATTCGCCTCCGAGGTACCGGGTGAACGGGCTGGTCGTGAACATGCCCGAGTTCGGCCAGGCCTTCGCGTGCAAGCCCGGCGCGCCGATGACCAAGCCTCCGGAGAAGGTCTGCAAGGTCTGGTAGCTAGCCCCCCGCACCAGGGGGAGGCCCGCGGAGCGGCGCAGGGGCGCCGCGCGTCCATGCTCACGCGTGCAGCGGCGCGCCAGCGTCCAGGCTCAGTCCCCCTGGATGACGTAGCGCTCGATGTACTCGCTCTCGAAGGGCTGGCCGTCGAGCTTGGCCGGGGTGAAGCGGTTGCGGAGCAGCGCGTCGATGTACGTTGCGTTGTAGCCACCGTTCTTGATGCCTCGGCACTTGATCGCCTCGCCCTCCACGGTGACGGTGCAGGCCACCTCCCCGTATGACGTCGAGGCCTTCGGAAGCCCGTGACCGATGTCGTCCGGGATGGGGTTCAGCCGCTTCGGCGCGGTGAAGCGGGTGTCCAGGGTCTTGCAGGCCCTCTCGTCCCCCTGCTCGCACGCGGCACCGAGGAGGCGGGCCGCCCGGTCGGGATCCTTCTGGGTCGCGGTGGGCTCGATGAGCGCCAGCCCCTGATCCGTGCATCGCGAGGCGCGGTCCCCGGTGCAGTACTGCTGGGTGTCGGTGTCCGGGGGCGGGTACCAGTGCTTCAGCGCGACCGGGTTGAAGCCGACGCAGGCGGTGGTCGCGAGCAAGAGGAGGGGAGTGCGAAGTCGCATCGTCCGGGCAGCGTCGGTGAGGCCACGAGCCCGGGTCAACGCAAAAACCGTCAGTCACGGCGGCCGCGACCGTATCGACAGACGGTATGCGAGGGTCTGCAGTCAGGCCTCGAGGGCGGCCGCAACTCAGTATTCAGGTCGAGCGCTTGCACCTCGGCCACCGGCTGTGCCAGACAGCGCTTGCCCCCGGGTGCCCATGTCGGGCCCAACAGGGAAGCCGGTGAGAGTCCGGCGCGGTCCCGCCACTGTGAACGGAGCGGCCCGAGGAACCGGGCCGGTTCGACACCCTCCATCGGTCGCCACTGCGGACAGCACGTTCCGCGGGAAGGTGGGAGGACGAACGAGGACGTGAAAGGCGCCATCGGGGCGCCGCCCACGCTCCCCAGCCGTGAGCCAGGAGACCTGCCCGAGGGTGCGGCGCCGGAGGCGCCGGTGAAGGCCTTCTCTCTTCGGCGAAGAGAGTGGAAGGCGGACGATGGGCGGATGGCGATGGGCCCGGGCGTGTCTCGGGCCGGCGTTGAGCGTGGCGTCGATCGCCTGGGGGCAGTCCCCGGCGGTGGTGGAGCTGCCCCCGGTGGACGTGCCGGTTCCGGCCGCGCCTCCACCTCCCGAGTCCCCGCTGGTGCGTGACCCGAGCGGACTGACCACGGTCGTGGAGGTGGCTTCCCGGCGCTCCGAGGTCTCCACCTTGGGGGTGCTGCTGGGGGAAGCGCCGGGGGTGATCCTCCAGCAGACCGGTGGAACCGGGCAGGCCGAGCAGCTGAGCCTGCGAGGCGCGTCGAGCACGGGCGTGCTGGTGCTGCTCGACGGCGTGCCGCTGAACGCGCTCGGAGGCGTCGCCGACCTCAGCCTGGTGCCGCTCCCTGCGGTGCAGCGGGCCGAGGTGCTCCGCGGCGGTGCGGGCGCCCGTTACGGGGCAGGCGCTCTCGGGGGCGTGGTCAACCTCGTCACCCGGAGCGCCGCGGAGCCGGTCATCTCGGGCGACGTCGGAGGGGGCAGCTTCGGGACGATCCAGGGCAGCACGAGCGCCTCGGGACCGATGCTCGGCGGCTCGGGGCTGCTGGAGCTGCACGCCGGGCACAGCGACGGCGACTTCCCCTACCTCTACGACCCCCTCGCCGGGACGCCGGCCAGCAATCCGAAGACGCTGATCCGCGAGAACAACCAGGCGACGTGGGTCGGTGGGCTGGCCAAGGGAGGCGGACGCGTCGGGCCGTGGCGGCTGGACGCGCTCGTCCAGGTGAGCGCGCTGTCGCGCGGGCTGGCCGGCACCGTGGACCATCCCACTCCGGACGCGCATCAGGACTTCCTCGGGCTCCAGGCGGGCCTGCGGCTGTCGCGGGCTTGGGCCTCCGGCGCGGACACCTCGCTGCGCCTCGACACGCGGCGAGAGGGCAACACCTTCCGGGGTGGCGACTTCTCCGACGACACCCGGTGGTGGCAGGCATCGCTCTCCTGGGACGGGACGCTGCCGGTCGGACATCACTGGCTGTCGGCGTCGGCCTCGGTGGGCCTGTCCTTCGCCGACGCCGACGAGCACGCGCCTCGCTGGGCGGTCACCTCGGCCTCGGTGCAGGACGAGTGGCGGCCGGGAGGGGGAACGTTCTCCATCGCCCCCTCGGCGCGCATCGACCAGGCAGGGCCCTTCGTCGGATTCTCCCCGAAGCTCGGGGTGTCCTGGGCTTTGCCGGCGGGGGTCACGATCCAGGCCAACGTGGGCCAGTCGTACCGGATCCCCTCCTTCGTCGAGCTGTACATCCCCACCGGCACGACGCTGGCCAATCCCGATCTGGAACCCGAGCGCGGGGTCTTCGTCGATGCCGGTGTGGGCA
>DASROG010000573.1:0-22835 GCA_035646995.1 Myxococcaceae bacterium | reverse complement strand
GGTGCGTACTGCTGGGGCGGGGCCGCCTGCGGCGCGGGTGCGTACTGCTGGGGCGGCGCTTGCTGCGGGGCGACCTGCTGAGGTGGGGCGGCCTGCGGCACGGGCGCGGCGTACTGCTGCGCGGGTGCGGGGGCGTACTGCGCTGGCGCGACCTGAGCCGGCGCGGGCGCCGGCACGTATTGCTGCGGAGGCGCGGCCTGCGGCGCCGGACCCCATTGCTGCGGGGCCTGCTGCCGTGCCAGCGCCAGAGAGGAAATTAGAAGACCCAAGACACAACCGAGCCGACCCTGCATCGTCGCCTCCACGCGAGCGGCGCTCCCCTCGTGCCGCCCGGGAACCCCCCGGGGCCCCGCATGATCCTCGGGCAGGCCTTCTTGTTCCAGTCCGCCCGAGGTGGCCGGCCGCCAGCCCGGCAAGAGATCCGACACTCCCAGCGATGATTCGTTGCAGCCGGGACGCTCTGCCGACCCCACGCCGGGGTCCACCGCGTGACGGTCCGGTGTCGGCTGGCCTCAGGTCACCCGGCCGGTGGCCCCCTCCGCATCGAGGCGGGCCTTCTCCGCCAGGATCAGCCCGCGGACGTGCTCCCGGAAGGCCGGGACGTCGCCCTGGAAAGTCCGCGGATCGACGGGGGGAAGCACCCGGAGGCGGCACCGGGCGGTCCCGCGGATCACCCAGCCGTGCTTGGGGAGCACGTCCCCGGTTCCGCTGAGTGCGATGGGAATGAGTGGCACCTGCCGGTCCATGGCCATCCGGAAGGCCCCATCCTTGAACGCCTTGACCGCCCCGTCGGGAGAGCGGGTCCCTTCAGGGAAGAGGAGGACCGGGACGCCTCGCTCCAGCCAGGCCTCGCAGGCGCGCATCATCGCGCCGATGCTCTCCTTGTCCCCACGGACGAGCGGCACGTACCGGTTGAGCCGCATGTTCCAGCCGATGAAGGGGATGTGGAAGTTGCTCTCCTTGGACACCCACTTGAACGGCCGCCACAGGCCGAAGAGCACCAGGATGTCTGCGAGCGAGGCGTGGTTGGAGACGAGGACCGCTCCACCCCGCCACGGCAGATGTTGCCGGCCCTCCACCCGGAGGCGCCAGAGAGGGTTGCTCCAGAAGAAGAGCTGGCCCCAGAAGCATGAGTAGAGGTGGAGGATCCGCCCGTTCCGGTCGAAGGGGAGGGTGACCAACCAGACCAGGACGGCCACGAGGTAGAGCGGAACGCAGCCCAGGGCGAGGTAGGCCCAGAACACCGCGGAGAAAGCGGCGCGCATCGAGGCTGCCGTCAGTGCTCGCGGGGAGTGGCGGCGGCCGCCATTGAGAACCCAGAGTCGACTGCTCCCGTCGCGGTGGCGGACACCGGGCGGAGGATCAGCTCGGTGGAGAAGTACCGCTCCATCCGATCGGGGAAGACGGTGACCACCTGGGCCGACGGCCCGAGTCGGCGCGCGGCCTCGAGGGCGGCGGCGTAGTTCAGGCCCGAGCTTGGCCCCACCGGAAACCCACGGCGAATGAGCGCCCGCGCGGTGGCGATGGCGACCTCGTCGGCGACGTCGAGCTCGACCAACCCTGGCAACCGTGCGGGGTCGAAGAGCCTGGACAGGCCCTCCACGACCCCCGGAACCCGGCTGCTGAAGCTGCAGCACTCGACATCGGCGAAGCCGCCGGTCCCCACCACCGGCCTCGCGACCCAGGCCGTCACCGGGCAGCCCGCCTCGCTGAACGCCTGGTGCAGCCCGACGATGGTACCGCCGGTGCCGACGCCGCTCACCACGGCGTCCACCGCGCCGCCCGGAATCTGCGAGAGGACCTCCTGGCCGGTCCAGACCCGGTGGGCCTCGACGTTGTCCGGGTTCTCGAACTGTCGCGGGGCGAAGACGCGCTGGTCGCGGGCAAGCCGCTCGACGTGCGCCATCGCTCCCCGCATTCCCTCGGCCCGGGGAGTGAGCACCACCTCGCCCCCATAGGCGCGGATGGTGAGCACCCGCTCCTCGGTCACACCCTCGGGCATGACGGCGACGAAGCGGAGGCCCATCTGGGCGCAGGCCAGGGCGAGTGCGATGCTGGTGGACCCGCTGGAGGCCTCGGCGACCGTGTCCCCCGGGCAGAGCGTGCCCTGTCGCCAGGCCTTCTCCAGCATGTACCGAGCGATGCGGTCCTTGGTGGAGCCGCTGGGGTTGAGGAACTCGAGCTTGCACCAGACGGCCGGCCCGTCCGGATCGAGCCGTACCGGGACGAGCGGCGTGGGGCCAAGCTGGGCGATGAACCGCCCGTCGGGCGGCAGCGCGCGACAGGGCGTGTAGGTCATGAGGCGAAGATCCTAGCACCCGGCGTCGGGGTGGCAGCGGACGGGGCGCGTCGTCACGTTGGGTCGGTGGCAGAGCAACTCACGCAAGGTCGTCCACCGGAACATCGAGGCCCTGGCGCGCGAGCAGGCCCAGGCGGACGAGCGGCGTCCGTGGACCGACAGGGCTGGGCGTGGAGGGGGCCGGCCGCTGGACGTGGACGAGCGTAAAGCGTGGACGTCGCGCCGGTGCTGCACGCGCTCGACGAGGCCGATGATCGGCCTGCAGGATGAGCCGTCCGGATCGGGGGTCCCATGACGTTTCTCATCGTCGCCCATGACTTCCGCGACCCCGAGGCGCCGTCACGGCGGATGCAGCAGCGTCCCGCCCACCTCGAGGGGGTGCGGCGGATGAAGGCAGAAGGCACGTTCCTCGACGGCGGCGCGATGCTGGACGACGAGGGCCGGATGGTGGGCTCGATGGTCCTGGTCGAGTTCCCGTCCCGCGCCGAGGTGGACGCCTGGCTGGCCCGGGACCCGTACGTCACCGGGCAGGTCTGGGAACACATCACGGTGCGCCCGTTCCGCAGGGTGCAGCTGTAGCAGCGGTCAGTCCCGGCAAAGACGTTCCCGCCACGCCCTATTCCGCGTAACGCGGTGTCCGTAACGAGGTGTCCGTAACGAGGTGTCTGGCACCGCGGACGAAAGCACCCGCAGAGACGGACGGTGCGGAGAGCAAGCCGCCCTTATCGAGGGTCCAGCGACAGTTGCTGAAGCGCTGGACGTACGTCGCCCGGTATCCGTAGCGAGCCTTAACGAGGTGTTTGGCACCTCGGTGGAGGCACCTCGGTGGAGCCGGCCACCCTCGGCGCCCACCATCGGTGGGTGAGCGCCGGTCAGGCTGTACTGATGGCACGCGAACGCTGCCCTTGACGCGGACTGCACTGGCGTTCAGGAATGCGGGACATGGCCGCCCCGCAGCTTCCCTTCCAATTTGCGACCGCTGCGGACGCCGTCCATCCGGCGCTCGGCGACTTCCACCCGCTCGTCCAGCGGTGGTTCCGCGAGACGCTCGGAAGTCCCTCGGAGCCCCAGAGTCGCGGCTGGCCACGCATCCTCGCGGGCGAGGACGTGCTCATCGCCGCCCCGACGGGTTCGGGCAAGACGCTGTCGGCGTTCCTCGCGGCTCTCGATCGGTTGCTGCGGCTCGCGCTCGAGAACCGGCTCGAGGACCGGACCTCGGTGGTCTACGTCTCACCGCTCAAGGCCCTCGGCAACGACGTCCGGAAGAACCTGCTCGCTCCCCTCGAGGCGATCTACGAGCTCGCCGCCCGCGACGGGCTGTTCCCGGAGCCGATCCGCGTCCAGGTGCGCACCGGGGACACCCCGGCGAGCGAACGGGCACAGATGGTGCGCCGTCCGCCACACGTCCTCATCACCACGCCTGAGTCGCTGTACCTGGTCCTCACCGCCGCCCGAGGACGAGAGACGCTGCGGCACGTGGAAACGGTCATCGTGGACGAAATTCACGCGCTGGCCCGGGACAAGCGAGGAAGCCACCTCGCCCTCTCGTTGGAACGTCTGAAGGCGCAGGTCCGGCGCCGTCCTCAGCTGATCGGTCTCTCAGCGACGCAGAAGCCGGTGGAGACCTTCGCCTCCTTCCTCACCGGCCGCCCCGAGGGCTGCGGCGTGGTGCAGGTCGGGCACCTGCGCAGGTGGGAGCTGTCGCTCGAGACGCCCGAGGACGACCTGGGCGCCGTCGCCACCCACGAGATGTGGGGTCAGGTCTATGACCGGCTGGTGCAGCTGACGTCCGAGCATCGGACCACGCTCATCTTCACCAACACGCGGAAGCTTGCCGAGCGCGTGGCGCATGATCTCGGCACACGGCTCGGGCCGGGTACGGTCTCCGCACACCACGGGAGCATGGCGCGCGAGCTCCGGCTCGCGGCCGAGGAAAAGCTCAAGCGAGGTGAGCTGCGGGCGATGGTGGCCACCGCCTCACTCGAGCTGGGCATCGACATCGGGGCGGTGGACCTGGTGGTGCAGCTGGGCAGCCCTCGGGGCATCGCCCTGTTCCTGCAGCGAGTGGGCCGCGCAGGACACTCCCTCCACGGTGTGAGCAAGGGCATCCTCGTTGCCCTCACCAGGGACGAGCTGGTGGAGTGCACCGCGCTGCTGCGGTCGGTACACGAGGGGCAGCTGGACGCGGTTCGAATGCCCGAGGCGCCGCTGGACGTGCTTGCGCAGCAGATCGTCGCTGCGTGTGCCGTGGACGCCTGGGACGAGCGCGCGCTGTTCGCGCTGGTGAGGCGCGCGTGGCCGTACCGGGATCTCGGCTGGGAACGGTACGCCCAGGTGCTCCAGATGCTGTCCGAGGGCGTGAGCGAGCGCCGTGGCCGGATGCGCGTCCACCTGCACCGGGACCGGGTGAACAACGTGCTCCGGGCGCGCAAGGGGGCGCGGCTCACCGCGCTGATGAACGGCGGAGCGATTCCCGACACCTTCACCTATCCCGTGGTGGCGGAGCCCGACGGACGCCAAGTGGGAACGCTCGACGAGGACTTCGCGGTCGAGACGATGGCCGGGGACGTCTTCCTGCTCGGGAGCACGAGCTGGCGGGTGCAGGGGCTGCGTGGCGGCGTGGTGCGGGTCGAGGACGCGCGCGGGGCGCCACCGAGTGTCCCGTTCTGGCGGGGCGAGGCGCCGTCGCGCACGGACGAGCTCTCGCAGGAGGTGGGCCAGCTGCGCGACGAGGTGCTCGAGCATCCGGACCCCACGGCGTGGATGGCCAGTCTCGGGCTCGGGACGCGGGATGCCGAGGTGCTGGCGGAGTACCTCCGCGCTAGCCGTCAGGTGCTCGGAGCGCTACCCAGTGCGCGCACGGTCATCGCCGAGCGATTCTTCGACGAGGCCGGCGGGATGCAGCTCATCCTGCACGCACCGTTCGGAGGACGGATCAACCGCGCCTGGGGACTCGCGCTGCGCAAGCGGTTCTGCCGCACCTTCGATTTCGAGCTCCAGGCGGCGGCGACGGACGACGGCATCCTGCTCTCGCTCGGTGAGCAGCACAGCTTCCCGCTCAGCGAGATCTTCGAGTTCTTGCACCCGGACACGGTGGAGTCGGTCCTGGTCCAGGCCGTTCTGCAGGCGCCGCTGTTCGGCACGCGCTTTCGCTGGAGCGCAACGCGGGCTCTGGCCTTGTCTCGCTACCAGAGCGGCGGCCGTGTTCCGCCGCACATCCAGCGTGCGCGGGCAGAGGACCTGCTGGCAGCGGTGTTCCCCGCGCAGGTCGGCTGTCAGGACAACCACGGAAGCGGGGAGATCGAGCCACCGGACCACCCGCTGGTCAATGAGGCCCTGCGGGAATGCCTCACGGAGGCGCTCGACGTCGATGGACTCAAGCGTGTTCTCCAGGCCCTGCGAGCTGGAGAGATCCGCACCATCGCGCGGGACCTGCCCGAGCCGTCCCCGCTGGCGCATGCGCTGCTGAACTCGCAGCCGTACACGTTCCTAGACGACGCTCCGCTGGAGGAGCGACGGGCCCGGGCGGTTCAGGTCCGTCGCGGGCTCCCGGCCGAGGACGCCGCGGGGCTCGGAGCGCTGGATGCCTCGGCGATCGAGCAGGTGGTGGCCGATGCGCGCCCGCTCATCCGGGATGCGGAGGAGCTGCATGACTTGCTGCTCGCCGCGGTGCTGGTTCCGGGGGAGGGAGTTCCGACGCACCTCCTCGCGGAGCTGGTCGCGACCGGCCGCGCGGCGAGACTAACCGTGTCGCTCGTGGATGCTTCCGGAGCCCGTAACGAGGTGTTTGGCACCTCGGTGCGCACCTCGGTACGCGAGTTCGTCGTGTGCACGGAACGGGTTCTGCATGCGCGCGCTCTCTTCCCCGATGCGGACCTCGCGCCCCCTCTCGCGGCTCTGGCTGGTGACGCTCCGGTGGAGCGGGAGGCGGCGACGCTGGCGGTGGTTCGCGCTCGGATGGAAGTTGCCGGACCGGTCACGGCGTCGGGCTTGAGCCTCGCTCTTGCATTGTCGGAAGACGACGTGCTGCTGGCACTTCATCGTCTCGAGTCAGAGGGTCAGGTCCTACGTGGCATGTTCCGCCCGGGCTCCCAGGAACTCGAATGGTGCGACCGCCGCCTTCTCCAGCGGATCCACCGGCTCACAATCGGGCGCCTGCGGCGAGAGATCGAACCCCTCTCCGCACAGGATTTCATGCGCTTCCTGTTCCGGTGGCATCACCTCGAGCCGAGCGATGCGCTCGGAGGGCAGGGCGGCTTGCTCCGGGCCGTGTCGCTACTGGAGGGCTGGGAAGCGCCGGCGGCAGCGTGGGAGCAGGTCCTCCTGCCAGCCCGTGTGCGCGGGAACCTCCCCGAGCTGCTCGACCGGGCCTGCTGGACGGGCGACGTCGCGTGGGGTCGGCTGAGCCTCCGCGAGCTCAGGCCCGTCGGGCCGCGACGGGGTGCCGAGGTGGAGCCGACGTCACCACGGACGGTCAAGCCCGGGCGGACTGCCACCCTCACCTTCTTCCGACGCTCCGAGATCGGGTCGCTCCTTGCGGCGGCCCGGTGGGACTCGGCAGCAGGCTGGCCCGAGGACCTCGTCGAGTCGAGCAAGGCCGTCGCGGAAGTCCTCGTGCGACGCGGAGCCTGTTTCTTCCCGGAGCTGGTCTCAGGCTCTGGCCTGTCCATCGAGGCCGTGGAGGACGCGCTCTGGGATCTGCTTGGCCGAGGTCTCGTGACCGCCGACGCCGTGGACAATCTGCGAGTCCTGCTCAGCCCCAAGCGCCGCCGCCAGCAACGGGCGCTCAAGCGCGGCGGGCCGGGGCGCTGGTCGTTGCTGCGACCCGAGTCGTCCGTCAGCGATGACGAGCGTCTCGCATGCATGGGGAAGCTGCTCCTGTCCCGCTGGGGCGTTGTGTTCCGCGACCTCGTCGTTCGCGAGCCGCTCGCGCCGCCCTGGCGGGAGCTGGTCCGGCACTATCGGCGTCTCGAGGCCAGGGGTGAAATTCGGGGAGGACGGTTCCTGGCGGGAGTGGGTGGAGAGCAGTTCGCGGTGCCGGAGGCGATCGAGGTCGCGCGAACGATTCGTCGCTTGCGCCCAAACGGTTTGCGGATCGAGGTGGCAGCGGTGGACCCGCTCAACCTCACCGGCGTCGTGACCCCCGGACCTCGGGTGCACGCGGTCCTTGGGCAGAAGGTCGTCTACGTGGACGGAATTCCGCTTCCCGTGGACCGCACAGAGACCGAGCCGGAATCGGCGCTCGCGTCCTGAGGGGCTTCGAGGTGCGGCCGGGCACCGAGGTGCCAGCCCGCTACCGAGATGCCCACTGAGGTGCCAAACACCTCGTTACTGGGACTTCCTCTCGGCGCTGAGCGTTGGCCCGGCTCCTGCTGGTCTTGTCTCGCAGGGGGGAGTCGAGACGATGGCAAGGCCAATCCGGATGCTGAACGCTGTGGAACCCTTCTTCGTGACGATGCGCTGCTTTCAGCGCCGGTTCCTTCTCCGTCCGTCGGAGGAGACGAACGAAGTCCTCGGGGGTGTACTGTCCCGCGCGGCTCGTCTCTACGGCGTCGAACTCTTCGCTTTCACCGTGATGTCCAACCACATGCACCTGGTCATCCGCGCACCACGCGGGAACCTTCCCAGGTTCATGCAGTACTTGCTCACGAACATCTCGAAGAAGATCGGAAAACTCGTCCAATGGCGAGGGAGCTTCTGGGAGCGTCGCTACTCGGCGGAACCCATCCTCGACGGGACGGCTTTGCTCGAGCGCGTGAGGTATGTGCTCTCTCACGGAGTGAAGGAGGGCCTCGTTCGTCGCTGCCGAGACTGGCCAGGCCTGAGCGCCCTGCCGCTCATGCTCGATGGACGGACGAAGAGCTTCCGGTGGTTCAACTGGACTCGCCGCACGAGTGGTAATTCTCGTCGCGTCAAACGAGCTCTGCTCGACAAGCGCTGGGCCGAACCCGAGCATCTTCGACTGACACCGCTCCCAGACGCAGCTCTCCAAGAGCCCGGACAACTCCGTCGGTTTCTGAAACGAGCAGTCAAGGCGGTCGAGGAGCAAGCCTCGCGTCAGTATCGAACGTTCCTTGGAAGGTCCGGGGTGCTGAGACAGCGCCCTCACGCGCAACCAGCGCCGGCCCGGCGCAGGCCACGGCCGTTCTGTCATACCTCGATTCCGGAGGTGCTCGACGCGTTCCGGGAGAGGTATCGGAGCTTCGCCGAGGCGTACCATCGGGCCTCGGACCGATGGAGGAGGGGAGATCTCACTGCTCTCTTCCCGGAGTTGGCCATCAAGCCATTCGTCTGGCCGGGCGCCGGAGCGCTGCCCCTGGCCGCTTGAGAAAGTTAGGGTCCGTTCGGTGAAGAGCCGTGAGGTGGCCGAGGCGTCACCGGGGAACGAGGTGCCGGGGAACGAGGTGCCAAACACCTCGTTACGAAACACCTCGTTACGAAACACTTCGTTACGACCTCACCCACCTCGTCACGAATGCTCGTTCCGCAGTCAATTCGCGTATCGGTGAATGAGGTCGAGCAGCTCCGTCATCTCGAACGGCTTCTCCAGGACCGCAACCACACCGGGCGCACCGGCGAGATGGGTCACCGCACGATCCGCAGACATCAAGATGACCCGGAACCGTCCGCGGTCGGCACGTGCCCGCAACGCATCGAGAAACGACAGGCCATCCATCCCCGGCATTCTCAGATCGAGCAGCACCAGCTCGGGTGAGTCGGGACGCTCCAGAGACCCGAGCGCTGCCCGCGCCGTCGCCATGGGCGTCACCGCGTGCCCCTCCGCCTCGAGCGCCTCGGCAATCGACTCGCGGATGTCCCTGTCGTCCTCGACGAGGAGCACGGCCACCATCGTCCACACTGCTAGCACGCCACCCGTGGACGCACCCGGGCACGCATGCCCCCCCGCAACCGGCCGATGTGCCCTGTCCCTTCCCGGAGCCTCAGCGCCCGTAGCTCGATCGAAGCATGAAGAAGATCGCCACTCCGGTCACCGAGACGTACATCCAGATGGGCCAGAGCACCCGCGTCACCTTTCGGTGGCGCCGGAACTCTCGCCGCAACGCGAACCAGAACGCCGTCAGCGCAAGCGGGACCACCGTGGTCGAGAGAAGGACGTGGCTCGCGAGCACGGCCACGTACACCGTGCGCATCGCGCCCGTTCCCGCATACCGCGTGTCGCCGTGAACGGAGTGGTAAAGCAGGTAGCAGATCAGGAACAGGGACGAGGCCACGAACGCGCCGACCATGAGGGCGCGATGCACGCGCATCGAGCCCCGCCGGATGGCCACCCACCCGCTGAACAGCAGTAGCGCCGCTGTCGCGTTGAGCGTTGCGTTCACTCCGGGGAGGAACCGGAGATCCGCCGCGCCAGGCTCCGCTCCCCGTCGCACCAGTAGCAGCCAGGCAAGGAGAGCGAGCGCCGCCACCGAGACCACGGCGTTGAAGAGGTAGAACCGTCGGTCCGCAGCGGGGTTCGCGGCTCGCGACGAGACGGAGGTCAGATCACGCATCTCGAAGGAGGCCGACTACCACACCCGGCCACGACGAGGCGCCCCGCGCCACCATCCGCCCGGCCGGCTCCGTTCAGGCCCGGAAATCCGGCAGTCGCTGCTTGCCCGCGAGCGCCGCTGCGAACAGGTCTCCTCGTTCCCGGAGCCGCGCGGGCATGGTGCGGATGTTGAACTTCGCGGGGTCGAGGCGCTCGTCCACCTCGTCCCACTCCAGTGGCGTCGACACCGGCGCCGCCTCCACCGGTCGGATCGAGTACGGCGCGACCATGGTCTTCAGCCGGCCGTTCTGGTGCGCGTCGAGGTAGAGCCGCCCGCGCCTCCGGTTCAGGGACCGCTCCGTGGTGGCCTGGTCCGGGAAGCGCGCGGCGAGCGCTCCGGCCACCGCCTCGGCGAAGCCCAGCGCTTGCGCGTGCGTGTGTCCCGCACCGAGCGGGACGAAGACATGCAAGCCGCGCTTCCCGGAGGTCTTCGGGACCGACACCAGCTTCAGCTCGTCCAGCAAGCCCTTCAGGGCCCGGGCCAGCGGGATGATCTGCTCCCAGCCGGTGACAGGATCGAAGTCGAACGCCACCCAGTCCGGGCTGTCCACGGTGGCGGCGCGGCTCGAGGTCATGTGGAGCGTCAGCGCCGACTGGTTGGCGAGCCACGAGACCGTCTCCGGCCGATCGACGACGATGTGCTCGAGCGGATGGTCGACGTGCTGCACCGTCACCCGCGGGATCCACGCCGGGGCGGTCGTCGCGCCCTGCCGGAAGATGCCCGGCTTGCCGATTCCCTGAGGCCACTGCTGCATCGACAGCGGGCGTCCTCGGAGCGCAGCGATCAGCGCCGGAGCGACCGCGTCCGCGTACGCCCGTACATCCCGCTTGGTGATCTTCGAGACCGGGAAGAGAACCTTGTCCGGGTGAGTGAGGGGTACCTCCGCGGGTGGAGGCTCCGCGGTCGTGACCTCCGCTGCCCGCGGCGGAGCCGGAGGCTGCGGGTCCGCGCCTCGGTTCGAGTGCCAGGTGCCGAACCCTTCCGACGGAGCGCTGCCGAAGAATCCCGCTGCGCCGTCGGGGTCACCGTCACCGCCCTCCGGACCGGATGTCCGGGACTTCCTCGAGCCGGTTCCCCGGCCGGAAGGCTTCCGGCGCTTGCTGGCCCGACCACCCGAGGCGCTCGTCGTTCTCGACCGCGCTGCCGACACCGAGCGGTCCGCCGCCCGGCGTCCCGAGCTGGAGGCCGCGGAGGTCGACCTCGAGCGCCGCCCGGTCTTTGACGGTCGCTCCTCGTCCTGGCCTATCTCCAGCGGCCCCTTGTCCTCCCGCAGCCCCTGGAACGAGGGGTGGCGGAGCTTTCCGTCCCGTGTCCATTCGGTGAACTGCAGCTCGGCCACGTGCCGCGGCGTCACCCAGCGGGCGTCGCGCATCCGCGGAGCACCCTCGATCGCCGGCCGTGGAACCTCGTCCTTCCCTAGGAGCGTCAGCAGCCGGCGACGCATCGCCCGGTCGAAGCCCGTCCCCACCTTCCCTGCATAGACGAATCGGTCTCCGCGCCGGGCAGCGACGAGGAGCGCCCCGATCTCTGCCGCACCGTTGGAGATGGGTGTCCAGCCCGCGATGACCAGCTCGCCCGTTCCGAGTACCTTCAGCTTCAGCCAGTCGGCGCTGCGGGTGCCGACGTACTGCGAGCCGCGCAGCTTCGCGAGGAGTCCTTCCCATCCGTGGCGCTTGGCCTCGGCGAGCGCGGCCACCTCGTCGTCGCGTACCCGCTGCGCGAGCTCGAGCGGCGAGCGGGTGTTGGCCATCACCGATTCGAGTAGCTCGCGCCGCTCCTCCAGCGGTCGGGATCGCAGGTCTTCGCCGTCGAGCCATAGCAGGTCGAACACCATGTACCGGTGCTCGGCGCCGGAGTCCCCCAGCTTCTGGAACCGCGAGACGCCAGCATCGTCGAGCGCAACCAGCTCGCCGTCGAGCACCGCCTCGCCGACGACGATCTGCGAAAGCGCCGGCAGAACCCACGGAAAACGGGCGGCAAAATCCAGGTCGTTCCGGGAGCGGACCGAGATCCTGCCGCCCGAGATCGCAGCGAGCGCCCGGTACCCGTCGTACTTCACCTCGTAAACGTATCGCTCCGCGGGCGCCGGGGTACCCTTGGCCAGCACGGCGAGCATCGGGGGCCACACCCGAGCCAGGAGCGCCTCGGGATCAGGGTGGACGCCACGGAGGTTCCGCTGGCGCTCGGGCCCGCGGGTCAGGCGCCGGCCGCTCGCCACCGACTCGGGCTGGTCGGCGATGACGTCGTAGTCCGGCCGCTCGGTGCCGTCCTTCGCCTTGAAGAGAAGCCATTGCGCCTTTCCGCCCTGGGGGCGGGTGCGGACCAGGTGCCATCCGCCCTTCAGCTTCTGCCCGTTGAAGACGACGTGGAGGTGGCCCTTGCGGAGCTGCTCCTCGAACTGCCCCGTTGGGACGGTGTCGTACGTGCCGCGTTCCCAGATGATGCTGTCGCCGGCCCCGTACTCGCCATCGGGGATGCGGCCCTCGAAGTCGCCATAGGCGAGCGGATGGTCCTCGGTCTGGACCGCGAGCCGCTTCTGCGCAGGGTCGTAGCTCGGCCCCTTCGGACAGGCCCAGCTGACGAGGACCCCCTGGTGCTCGAGGCGCACGTCGTAGTGCAGCCGCGTCGCATCGTGCTTGTGCACCATGAAGCGCTGCGCTCTGGCCGGCGCGGGCGCAGGCCGGTCCGGGGCGGGCTCGGGGGTGACTGCGAAGTCTCGTTTCTGCCGATAGGTCTCGAGGGGGTCTGTGCGACGCGCCATGGGTCTTCGCCTGGCGGGAAGGTCAGCACGCCACCCCATGTCTCGCAAAGGGCCGCTGCACCGAGAAGCCCCGCACCGGACGTCCGGACTCCGCTGCGCAGCAGGGGTCTCGTCACGAGGTGCCGTCACGAGGTGCCAAACACCTCGTGACGGACATTCAGACACGTCGTGACCCGCCCCCGCTTTCCCAGCACAACGTACACGGCGGCGGACTCCCGTCCGGATCTGGAGATTCCCACGGACGAAATCCCCACCGTTGGTAGGGTGGCGCTCCGGGCCGCCTCGAGGTGCCGCCTCGAGGTGCCAAACACCTCGTTACGGGGAACGAGGTGACCACTTCGGGTGGCGCTCCGCGCTCCGGGGCCGCCCCGAGGTGCCAAACACCTCGTTACGGTGCCAGCCCCGACCACCTCGTCGCCGCCTCGCTCCTGGCACGTCGCTCGAGGGGCCCGCCCGGACGGGGTCACCTCCGGTCCGCGCCCGTCCGCCCTACAGCCCCGGCGTCCGGGTGGAGCCCGCGGTCCCACCCACGGTCGAGCCGATGGCCGCTCCGGCCCTGGAGCCGACCACTCCGTTGGGAAGCTCGCGGGAGACCTGTGCCCCGGAGCCGCTCTCGGCCTGCATCAGCCGATCGAACGTCGCCAGGATGAGCAGTGACGGCACCCACTGACCGATGAAGTTCGCGACCTTCAGCTTGCCTGCCACCGCGAACGCCGCCGAGATCGCCATCGATCCCAGCGCCAGGCCCACCAGCAGCGACGGCGGAACCCGCCGGACCTGTTCCTCCACCAACCGATCTGCCTCCATGCACGCCTCCCGTGAGATTCCTCGTCCTTGGGCATCCCAGGGTGTGCACGCGCGTCACGCGTCGCATCTGCGTTGACCTGTTTGCCCGCCCCCTCGCTCCCGCCACGAGCGCATTGCTAGGGTGCCTCGCGGCCCATGGTTTCCCGCTGGCTCCAGCCCGAGGCCCTCGTCTGGGGGGGCCGCCTCCTGCGCGACGTGGCACTCGCCATCGCGCCCGACGGCACCTGCGAGGCCGCCGGCGTCCCAGCCCCGGGTGCCACGGTCGAGCGCCTTCCGGGCAAGCTGCTCCTTCCCGGCCTGGTGAACGCCCACAGCCACGCCTTTCAGCGGCTCCTCCGCGGCCGCACCCAGGCGCCGGGGACGGGCCTGGCGCAGGAGGACTTCTGGACCTGGCGCGAGACCATGTACCGCGCAGCCGAGTCCCTCGACCCCGACGGGGTCGCCGTCGCCTCCCGCCAGTGCTTTCTGGAGATGGCTCGCGCCGGCATCACCACCGTCGGCGAGTTCCACTATCTCCACCACGCGCCCGACGGCCGCCCGTATGCGGACCCGCTCGAGCTCGCGCTTCGGGTGATCGCCGCCGCCCGCGAGGTGGGGCTGCGCATCCACCTTCTCCGTGTGGGGTACGCGCGGCCGGGATTCAACGCCCTGCCCGAGCCACGCCAGCGACGCTTCTACGATTCCGACCCCGAGCTCTTCCTCCTCGCCGTCGCCGCCCTGGCGAAACGCGTGCTCTCCGATCCCCTGGTCACCGTGGGAGCGGCTCCCCACAGCGTACGCGCCGTCCCGCGGTCATGGCTCGAGGCGGTGGCCCGCGCCCGGCCGTCCACCGTCCACATGCACGTCGCCGAGCAGCCGCGCGAGGTGGAGTCGTGCCTGGTCGAGCACGGGCGCCGTCCGGTCGAGCTCCTGCACGAGCTCGGCCTGCTCGACGAACGCTTCACCGCCGTGCACGCGGTCCACCTCACGCGCCCCGAGGTTCCGCTCCTCGGCCGCTCGAGCGTGTGCGCCTGTCCGCTGACCGAACGCGACCTCGGCGACGGCATCCTCCCCGCCGACGGGCTCGCCGCCGCAGGGACCACGCTCTGCATCGGCACCGACGGGCAGAGCGAGATCGATCCCTTCGCCGAGCTCCGCGCGCTGGAGGGTCACCTCCGGCTCCAGCGCGGACGCCGTCTGGCCCTTCCATCGACCGGTGAAGGTCCCGACGCGCTCGCGCGCACCCTGCTCGAGATCGGCACCTACGGCGGTGCGCGGAGCCTCGGGCTCGACGTGGGCCGGCTGGCCCCGCGCCGCCCGGCGGACCTCTGCGCGGTGGACCTCGACCATCCGGCGCTGCTCGGCGCTCCGGACGACGCCGTTCTCGCGACGGTGGTCTTCTCCGCGCCCGCGTCGGCTGTGACCGACACCTGGGTCCAGGGCAAGCGGGTGCTGCAGAACGGCCGCCACCCGCTCGACGAGGTCTCGGCCCGAGAGTTCACAGCGCTGGGCCGGAGGACGTTCGCGTGAGCGAGGTGGAGGGACGGCTGGAGGAGACGCTGCGAGCACTGGTGAGCTTCGACACCACCAGCCGTCTCCCGAACGTAAAGCTGATCGACTGGGTCGAGCCGCGGCTGGCGGCGCTCGGCTTCCGCTGCGAACGCCAGCACTACCCGGACGACGCCGGAGTGGAGAAGGTCAACCTCCTCGCCTTCACAGGGACCGGGGAGGTGCCCGAGCTCGCGCTGGTGGGCCACACCGACTGCGTGCCCTACGATTCCGGCTGGGCCGAGGCGCTGAAGCTGACCCGCAAGGACGATCGCCTCTACGGCCGAGGCGCCTGCGACACCAAGGCGTTCATCGCCTGTGCCCTGCTCGCCGCCGAGCGGACCCGCAGTGCGGTGAAGAAGCCGTTCGGCCTCATCTTCACCGCCGACGAGGAGGTGGGCTGCCTCGGAGCGAAGATGCTGCTCGAGGCCCGCCGCGGCGCGGCCCGGAACGCCATCGTGGGCGAGCCGACCTCGCTCCGTCCCATCCGCGCCAACAAGGGCTACTGCCTCGCGGAGATCGAGGTCTCCGGGAAGGAGGGCCACAGCGCCTACCCGGACAGCGGCGCCTCGGCGATCTTCCGGGCCGCCCGCCTCCTGAGCCGTATCGAGGCCTACGCCCGTGGCCCGCTCCGCGGCGAGACCGATCCGTCCTTCGAGCCGCCCTACACCACCCTGAACGTGGGGATGATCCAGGGCGGCCGGGCGAAGAACGTCATCCCCGGAAGCTGCAGCTTCACCCTCGAGTGGCGACCCATCCCCGCGCAACCCGTGGAGGCCGTGCCCTACGCGATCGAGCAGCTCATGTTCCAGCTGCGCCGCGAAGAGCCCGGCTGCGAGGTCCGCATGCGCATCCTCCGCACCGACCGAGGTGTCGAGACACCAGCCTCCGCCGAGGTGGTGAAGTTCCTCGAAGGCGAGAGCGGTCATGACTCGGCCACGGTGAGCTTCGGCACCGAGGCTCCGCAGATGACGGCACTCGGCGCCCGCTCCGTGGTCTTCGGCCCGGGGAACATCCAGGTGGCGCACCAGACCGGGGAGTACGTGCCCGTCCCCGAGCTGGTCCGGTGCGAGGAGATCCTCGAGGCCGCCATCCGTCACTTCTGCGGATGAGCGAGCTCATCCAGCACGTCGAGGGGCTCTGGACCGTCCCGGTGCCCCATCGCTACTTCGGCCTCCACCTCGGCACCCGGATGACGATCATCCGTCTGCCCGGGGGAGGGCTCTGGTTGCACTCGGTGGTGGCGGTCGATGACCTGCTCGCGGACGAGATCCAGGCCAACGGAACCGTCGAGCACATCGTGATGCCGAACCTGTATCACCACGTCTACGTGACCGACGCGATCCAGCGCTGGCCCGCAGCCCGTGTGTACGCCCCCGCGGCGATGCGCCGGAAGCGGCCCGAGGTGCGCATCGACGTCGAGCTCTCCGAGACGCCGGACCCGGACTGGGGCGGCGCTCTGGTCCCGGTGCACATCGATGGCGCGATCCTCGACGAGACCGTGTTCGTGCATCGCCCCACCCGCACGCTGGTCTGCGCGGACCTGGTGGAGAACTTCGACAGCAGCCCGCATCTGCCGACCCGGCTGTACCTGAGTGCGGCGGGGATCCGCGGCCGGGTCGGCTTCAGCCGCTTCCTCCGTCCAGTGTACCGGGACCGTCGAGCGACGCGGAGGAGCCTCGAGCGACTGCTCGCGCTCGACTTCGATCGCGTCAGCCTCGCGCACGGACGAGTCCTCGAGAATGGAGGACCCGCCGCGGTGCGCGAGGCGTACCGCTGGCTGAAGCCCGCTTCGACTACAGGAGGTTGAACAGCTCCTTGTCGTCGTAGAGCGCGGGGTTATTGCTCATCGGGCCCTTGCTGGGATCGGTGTTCTTCGTGTCGATGTCGTAGTTCTCCCGGCCGGCCTTGGTCTGGTTGGTCCCAGACTGCCCGCTCAGGTTCGCGGCAGTGTCCGAGCCAGAGCCACCGACTCCGAAGCGCTGGTCGGCCGGAAGCTGGTCGCGAAGAGCGATCCAGCTGGTCCGCGCCGCCGAGGCGCTGGCCTTGGTCTGGGAGACCTTGGCCCGCTCCTGCTCCAGCGCGACCCGAGCGTCCTCGACGTGCTTGGCGATCGCCTGCCCATCGATGTTGTTGACCGCCGAATCCCCCGAGGCCTGGACGGCCTTGAACTCGACCTGCTCCAGCCGGGCGTTGGCGAGGTCCACGGCCTTCTGCGCGGCGGCCACCCGTGCCGCGCTGTACTTCTCGAGCTCCGTGGCTGCGTTCACGTGCGAGTTGGCGACCTGCTCCCGCTGGCGGGCGAGACCCATGGCGCTCTGGGACTGGGAGGTCGCCTGATCGTTCCGGGCGTAGTCCGCCGCCTTCTGAGCGGACTCATTGCCATCGATCTGAGCCTTGGCGATCGTGACCTCGTTCTTCGCGACGTCGATGTAGCGCTTGGCCTTCTCGTGAGAGAGGTTCTCGCGGGCCAGGGCGTCCTTCGCCTTCGCAACGTCGAGACGCGCCTGGTTCACCCCACCCATCTTGTCGGGAGGCACCCGGGCGAGGACCTCATCGCTGACGGTGTCACTCCTGGTACTGCCGTGCGCGCACGCCCCCGCGACGGCGAGTGCGGCGATTCCTGCCAATACACGAATCCTCATGTTCGCTCCTGTCCCTTGCCAAAAAGATCGTTGACGCTGCACAACTTGGGTGCGGGGAGGGCAAGACGCACGCCCCGTTCGAGCAGGTTCGGAGGGCTCCCGAGAGTCGCCCGTGCGCTTAGCAGGCGGCCTTGCGGCGCCGGCGTTCAACGTTTACGGGCGTCTCGTCAGGTGCGCACGTCGCCGGACGGGAAGTGCACACGCCGCCGGACGGGTCGGGCTGCCCAGAAACAGCGCGCAGAAAGGTGACGCGGCACAGGTGCCCCGCGACAGACGTGCCCGACAGAGGCGACAGAGGTGCCAGACACCTCGTTACCGGCGCATCTCGTGACGGCAGCACTTCGTGACTTCTTCGAGTTTTTCCGGTCAGCGCCGTCCGCGCGGGGCGACACCCGTCCACCTCGTTACGAGGCGCTCCCGCCCGTGAAGGTCCCCCCGAGGTGTCAAACACCTCGTTACGAAACACCTCGCTACGGAAGAGCAGGACAACTCCTCCCGAAACCGCGTGACGGAACACCCAGTTACGGTGCCACCACCCCGGCGGGACGGACCCGTGGTCCCCGCCCGAAGACACGACGACCCGCAGCGCTCGATGACGCTGCGGGTCGGAGGGTACTTCCTTGGGCTCCGAGCCGGGCTCAGTTCCCCACGGCGACCTGGACGGTGCCACAACCGCTCCAGGTGAACTTCCAGCCGACGGCCTCGGAGACGTGCTGGCCGCCACTTCCGCTGCCCTCCACGGCCCGGGCGACCTCGAACGAGCCGCCGCTGATGCAGTGGTTCGCCGAGTCGATCTGGAGGTCCGCGGTCCACCCGGTTGTCGCGGCTATCTCCACGTGCTGGCCCTGGCCATCCGCGCGCACCGCGAGCTCGCTGAGGCCTTGCCCCTGCACGGTGGTGAGGGTCCAGTTGAGGTGGCCGTCCCAGTGGAACATGCCCTTCCCCGAGACGCCGTCAGAGCTTGCCGAGAACTCGGCCCGGATGTCCCAGTCCAGCGAACCCGGGGCCACGGAGATGCTCCCGTTGAGGGTCCAGCTGAAGCCGTCGCCGTTGTACGAGCAGTTGGAGTAGGTGACCTTGGTATCCGTCTGGCTGATGCAGTTGCTGCTGCCGACGCTGAGCGCCGAGCTCCGGAACGCGCGCGCTGCCGCCTCCGAGCTTGGAACCGGCAGGCTCCGGAACGCCGCTTCGGGC
The DNA here is from genome assembly GCA_035646995.1 of Myxococcaceae bacterium. Classification (GTDB taxonomy): domain Bacteria; phylum Myxococcota; class Myxococcia; order Myxococcales; family Myxococcaceae; genus RPRB01. The sequence continues at coordinate 4,052 of DASROG010000573.1, read as the reverse complement.
GACGGTGCAACCTTCAGCAGCGCCGAGCTGGGCAGGTCCGACGCGAGCGCGTCCGCCAGGACCGGAGCGGCCTGGGGATTTGCAGTGCTCCCATCCACGCCGGAGGCGTCCCCGATGCCGCTCTGTGCGGTGTGGGCCGCGTTGCTCTGGTCCGAGGAGAGATTGCTGGTCGGCGTACCGTAGTTGAAGTGCGGAAGTGCGGGAGGCGTCGGCAACCCGCTGCCACAACCCACGAGTGCACCGGCGATGCCGGTGAGAAGAAGAACACGCTTCATCGTTGGAATCCCCTTGTCGCCCACTTGGCCAGCGGGACGAGTTGAGGACGACAGTCTAAAAGGGGCGATTCACGTCGGGACAGCCGAGTGCGCCGCGACCTCGGCGCAGAGGAACGCAGCGGTGCGACACCCTGCGCTCCGACACGACCCCTCGCACCGACGGCGTGCGTGTCAGGCCGCGGCGCAGGCGGCGAGATCGCGAAGCACCTTCTTTGCCTCGCCGAGGAGCGCTGCTGGCTGATCCGGTCCGTCTCGCCGCGCGATCAGCTTGAGGTCCGGGGTGAGCCGGTACACACCCTTGCTCTTCTGGACCAGGGCCGCGAGCTTCGCCCCGTCGAGCAGCGCGTCCTGCCCGAGCGTCAACACCACTCGTCCCGCGCCGCTCTCCAGCGCGCGGAGCCGCAGCTCGCGCATCTCCTGCTTGAGCAGCATCAGCTCGCTCAGCGCGTCCACCTCGTCAGGCAGCTCGCCGAAGCGGTCCACTAGCTCCGCCCGCAGATCGCTCACCTCGTCGGCCGACCCGGCACTGCTGAACCGCTTGTAGAGCACCAGCCGCTGGTGGACGTCGGGCACGTAGTCGTCGGGAATCAGCGCCGGGACAGGGAGAGTCACCTCGGGCTCGATCTCCAAGCGCGGTGGCTCGCCCCGCATCTCCGCCACCGCCTCCTCGAGCAGCTGGGTGTACAGATCGAACCCGATCTCGGCGATCGTGCCCGACTGGTCGTGGCCGAGGAGATTCCCCGCGCCGCGGATCTCGAGATCGTGCGAGGCGATGCTGAACCCGGCTCCGAGCTCGGTGAACGCCTGAAGCACCTCGAGCCGCCGCTGCGCATCCCGGGTCACCGCCCGCCTCGCCGGGACCAGCAGATAGGCGTACGCGCGCTCCTTGCTCCGGCCCACTCGTCCGCGGAGCTGGTACAGCTGCGACAGCCCGAAGGTGTCCGCGCGGTTGACGACCATCGTGTTCGCCGACGCGATGTCGATGCCGCTCTCGATGATCGTGGTGGACAGCAGGACCTGGAACTTCCGGTCCACGAAGTCCGCCATCGCCTTTTCCAGCTGGCCCTCGCCCATCTGCCCGTGCGCGACACCGATGGTCGCCTCCGGGACCAGCTCGCGGAGGAAACGCTCCATCGATTGAATCGACTGCACGCGGTTGTGGACGAAGAACACCTGCCCACCGCGCTGGATCTCCCGGAGGACCGCCTCGCGGATCGTGGGCGCGTCGAACCTGGTGACGAAGGTCCGGATCGCCCGGCGGTCCTGCGGCGGAGTCGCGATGATGCTCATATCCCTGAGCCCGGACATGCTCATGTGCAGCGTGCGGGGGATGGGCGTGGCGGTCAGCGTGAGCACGTCCACCTGGGTGCGGAGCTGCTTGATCCGCTCCTTGTGCTTCACCCCGAAGCGCTGCTCCTCGTCGACCACCAGGAGACCCAGTTCCTTGAAGGCCACCTCGGCGCCGAGCAGCTTGTGGGTGCCGATGAGGATGTCGACCTTGCCCTCCCGGACGCGCCGGAGGACGTCGCGGACGTCGGTCGCCTTCCGCATCGACGAGACCACCTCGATGGTCACCGGGTAGTCGGCGAAGCGCTTCCTGAAGGTGTGGAGGTGCTGCTGCGCGAGCACCGTGGTGGGAACGAGCACGGCCACCTGCTTCCGGTCCAGCGTGGCCTTGAAGGCGGCCCGCATCGCAACCTCGGTCTTGCCGTAGCCCACGTCGCCGCAGACCAGCCGGTCCATCGGCTCGGGCTTCTGCATGTCGGTCAGCACGTCCTCGATGGCCTTGGCCTGGTCCGGCGTCTCGTCGAACTCGAAGTCGGCCTCGAACTGTCGGAAGTAGCGGTCCGGCGGAGTGAAGGCGAAGCCGGGATGCGCGTGCCGGGCGGCATAGAGCCGGAGCAGCTCCGCGGCCATCTTCAGCAGGGCTTCCTTCACCCGCTGCTTGGTCCGGAGCCAACCGGTGCCGCCGAGCTTGTCCAGCGCGACCCTCGACGGATCGCCGCCGGTGAACTTCTGGATGAGCCGCATCCGGCTCACCGGCAGGTAGATCTTGTCCCGGCCGGCGTATTCGAGAACCAGGAAATCGCCCGGCACTCCCTGCACCTGCATCTTGGTCAGCCCCGCGTAGCGACCGATGCCGAAGTCGGTGTGGACGATGAGCTCGCCTTCCTTCAGCTCGCGGAACGCTGCGCCGAACGGTTGTTCCGAGCGCCGCGCCTTGACCCGCCGGTGCGCACGGGCCCCGAAGATCTCCTCGTCGCTGAGGACCGTGAGCCCGCCCGCGGAATCGACGAACCCGTGGCTCACCTCACCGGTGAACAGGTGGGCCCAGATGCTCGGGTCCCGCAGCGCCGGCGAGTCGGCGAACGGCTCACCGTGTGCCCGCACCATCACGTTCCGGTCCAGCAGCAGCCGCTTCACCCGGTCCACCTGGCCGGCCGATCCGCAGGCGATGGCGGTGGCGACCCGCATCTCGCGCCACCGCTCGAGCCGCTGCACCAGTGGGGTCAGCGCCCCCTCCTCGCCGTGGTGACTGAGGATGGCCTGGCGCAGGTCCGAGGTGGTCCCGAAGGTGAACGCCACCGGAGCCCCCGACGCTGCGAGGGACAGCCCGCCGCCCTCGAGCACCGGGTACCGGGCGATGCCCGCGAGCAGGTCGTCATCGGGCGCGAAGTGCGCCTCGGGTGGGAGCGCCAGATCCTTGCGCGCGGTGGCCTCGGCCCAGACCTGGTCGACCTCGTTCCGGAGGTCCTCGGCGGCGCGACTCACCCCGAGCGGATCGTCCACGTACACCAGCGGCTCGCGTGCCCAGTGCGGCAGGTAATCGAGCACCGTGGCCAGCCCGCCGGGGAAGAAGCCAGGGAGCAGCGCCTCCATCCCGTAGGCGGGGATGCCCTCGCGGATGCGGTCGAGCGTCTCGCGCAGGCGGCTGGTCGGGATGTCGATGCGCTCGGCGGCGGCGCGGGCGGCGGCCTCGGCGGCGCTCTTCGTCTCGTCGGTGAAGAGCACCTCGCGCGCGGGGATGAGCGTCGCCTCCTTGAGGAGCTCGACGGTGCGCTGGGTCGCCGGGTCGAAGAGCCGGAGCGATTCCACCGTGTCCCCGAACAGCTCGATGCGGATCGGCCGGCCGTAGAGCGGGCAGAAGACGTCGATGATCCCGCCGCGCGAGGAGTAGGTGCCCAGGTCCTCGACCAGCGGCGAGGACTGGTAGCCCATCTGGGCCAGGCGCCGGAGGAAGGCGTCACGGTCGAGGTCCTGACCCACGCCGACCATCTCGCTCAGCCGGTCCAGCACGTCCGGCGGGAGCACCCGCTTGTGCAGGGCGCGCCAGCTCATCACCACCGCCGGGAAGCGCGTCCCCTGGCGGAGATGGAACAGCGCCCCGAGCCGCTCGGCGACGACGGTGGCGTCGGGAGTCAGCTCGTCCCAGGGGAGCACCTCGTCCCCGGGGAGCTGGAGCACGTTGGGCTCGACGAGCGTGCCCGGTCCACCCAGGAAGAACGCCAGGTCCGAGGCCAGCTGCTCGGCCGAGTCCTCGTCCGCCGTGATGCACACGAGCGGCGTCCGGAGCTCGCGCGAGAGCCGGGTCAGGACGTGCCCTCGGGCCGCACCCTGGAGACCCGTGGTGCGCACGCGGGTGCCCGGCCGGAGCTGCGCGCGCACCTGTCCCAGCGGATCGGCCGCGGAGGGCACCACCTCGGGCGTGGGTGGGGACAGCGAGGCGTGAGACTCGGACATCGAGGGGACGGGAGCCTTTAAGGCCCTGTCCGGACA
>DASROG010000572.1:0-12496 GCA_035646995.1 Myxococcaceae bacterium | reverse complement strand
GATTCCCACCCTCCGAGAGGTGCTCCGTGCCTTTCCCGGCCTGCGACTGAACGTGGAGGTGAAGGCCGAGGCTCCGGGGGTGGAGTCCGCGGTGGCGAGCCTCCTCCGCTCGGAGGGTGCCGTCCATCGGGTCTGTCTGGGAAGCGAGCTCGACCCGCTCGCCGAGCGCCTGGTGGAGGCGGCGCCGGAGGTCTGCGCGTTCTACCCCCGCGATGCCCTCACCGAGCTCGTCCTCGCGACGAAGTCCGGGGCCGAACCCCCGGACGATCGGCGGTTCCAGGTCCTGGACATGCCGCTCGACTACGGAGAGGTCCGCCTGGTCGACGCGTCTTTCCTCGATGCCACCGCCCGTCTGGGCCGGTGGGTGAACGTCTGGACCATCGACGACCCGGCGACCATGCGCGCGCTGGTGGCCATCGGCGTGGGAGGAATCATGACCGACAGGCCGGATCTGCTCCGCGAGGTCCTGGGCTAGAGAGCGCCGCCGCCATGGAACCCAAGAGCCCCGCCGAGAGCGTCGCTGTCATGACTCAGATGATCTTGCCATCCGACGCCAACCCCCTGAACGCAGCGTTCGGCGGACGGATCCTCGAGTGGATCGACATCTGCGGCGGCATCGCTGCGGGCCGTCACTGCCGCCACCTGGTGGTGACCGCGAGCATGGACGAGCTTCACTTTCACGCGTCCGTCCGTGTGGGCTGGGTGGTCACGCTGCGGGCGCGAGTGCTCGCCGCGTTTCACAGCTCCATGGAGGTGGGCGTGCGAGTGACGGCGGAAAACCCGCTCACCGGCGAGACTCACCTGACCACCACCGCACTGCTCACGTTCGTCGCCTTGAACTCCGACGGCTCCCGGGCCGAGGCTCCCCCGCTGAAGCTGGACACGGACGCCGAGCGAGCGGCCTTCGAGGCAGCCCACTCCCGCCGACGCGAGCGCCTGGGACGGAAGCGAAGCCTGGCCGAGTGGCAGCGCCTGCTCGAACCTTGACCGGACTCAGGTCGAGAACGAGGTCCCGCAGCCGCAGGTGGACTTCGCGTTGGGATTCTCGAACTTGAAGCCGGCGGCGGTCGTCCCCACCACGTAGTCCACCTCGGTCCCGGCCAGGTACTGCTGGCTGAGCGCGTCGGTGACCAGGCGGATGCCGTCCTGCTCGCCCACCACGTCGCCCGGCGACACGTCCTTCACCAGATTGAGGTCATACCCGAAGCCGCTGCAACCGGCAGGAACGACCCGGACCGATAGGTAGTAGCCGTCGAAGCCCTGCTGCTTCTGCACGGCCTTGACCTGCTCGACCGCGCGGGCAGTGAGCTTCAGCGGGAAGGAGGGGGTGGCCGCGGGCGAGGGAGCCGCAGGGGCGGCGGTCGAGGTTTCCATGCGCCCTGTATATCCACGCCGGGACGAGGATTCCACGTGTCGACGCGCACCCGGGCCCGTCTAGGGGCTCCCGCGGATGCGTCCCCCGTCCACCGCGATCACCTGACCGGTGATGAACTCCGGACCGCTGACCAGGAAGCGCACGGTGGCGGCGACCTCCTCCGGTGTCCCGAGCCGCGCCAGGGGAATGCGGGAACGAAGCTGCTCACGCTCCTCGGGACCGAGCCACTCGGGGGGAAGGACCGTCCCCGGCGCCACGCCGTTCACTCGAACGTGCGGCGCGAGCTCCAGCGCGAGCACCTGGGTCAGCATGTGCAGCGCGGCCTTGGTCATGCAGTACGCGGCGTAGTTGCGCCAGGGCACGAAGGCCCCGCCGATGTCGAGCACGTTGACCACCACCCCGTCGCGCCGTTCCACCATCCCCCGGGCCACCGCCTGGGTCAGCAGGAAGGGGGCCCGGGCGTTGAGTCGCCATTCGGCGTCGAGCGTGGCCCCGTCGGTGTCGAGAAAGGGAGCGCGGGTGAAGCGCGCGGCGCTGTTCACCAGCACCTGGATGGGTCCGAGCGCGCGCTCCACCTCCGTCACCAGGGACGAGAGCTGCGCGTCATCGCCGAGGTCGGCGCGAAACGCCTGGGCGCGTCGTCCCTGGCTCCGTAGCTCGGCCACGAGCGCCTGCGCCGCGTCGGCCGAGCCGTGGTGATGAACGGCGACCGTCGCGCCATCCTCGGCGAGCGCCTGGACGATGGCCCGGCCCAGCCGGATAGCGCCCCCGGTCACCAGCGTCACGCGTCCGTCGAGCCTCATCGTCTCCCGGTCTCCTGGCTGCCCTGGCCGGGTCTGTTATACGCAGTTCGAGCCAGATGCCCACGTTCCGACACCTTCTCGACCAGGCCCGCGCCGCCGTTCCGGAGGTCACTCCCGAAGCCCTCGTCGCACGGCTGCGGGCCAATGACCCGCCCCTGCTGCTCGACGTGCGCGAACCGGACGAGACCGCCGAGGGGCATCTGCCCGGCGCACTGCTCCTTCCGCGGGGAACCCTCGAGCTCGGAATCGAGCGGATGGTCGGCCGCGAGCGGGAAATCGTCGTGTACTGCGCCAGCGGAGTTCGCTCCCTGCTCGCCGCGCGGACGCTTCTAGACCTCGGCTACGCACGGGTCTTCTCGCTCGCCGGAGGGTTCGGCCGGTGGAGCGATCTCGCCCTCCCACGCGTACGGCCGGCCCAGCTCCGGGCGGAGCAGAAGGCGCGCTATCGCCGGCACCTCTCTCTCCCGGAGGTGGGCGAGGCGGGGCAGGCGCAGCTGGCCTCGGCGAGGGTGCTCGTGCTCGGAGCGGGAGGGCTGGGCTCGCCGGCCGCGCTCTACCTCGCGGCTGCGGGGGTGGGAACGATCGGCATCGTCGACTCGGACGTGGTCGAGGTGAGCAACCTGCAGCGGCAGGTCCTCCACCGCAACGCCGACGCGGGTCGGCCCAAGACCGACAGCGCCCGGGACGCGCTCACCGCGCTCAACCCTGAAGTGAGGGTGGTCACCTTCCCCGAGCGTCTCGATGCGGCGAATGTGCTCCGGATCATCCGGGGCTTCCAGGTGGTGGTGGACGGCGGAGACAACTTCCCGACCCGCTACCTGCTCAACGACGCCTGCGTCCACGAGGGCATCCCCCTGGTGCACGGGAGCGTGTATCGCTTCGAGGGCCAGGCCACGACGATGCTGCCCGGCGCCGGACCCTGCTATCGCTGCCTGTACCCCGCGCCGCCGCCGCCGGAGCTGGCGCCCTCCTGCGCCGAGGCGGGAGTGCTCGGCGTTCTTCCCGGGCTCATCGGGTTGGTGCAGGCGAACGAGGTGCTGAAGCTCCTGCTCGGGATCGGCACGCCGCTGGTGGGGCGACTCCTGACCTTCGACGCGCTCGGGACACGGTTCGCCGAGCTGTCGCTCCGGCGAGATCCAGCCTGCAGGACGTGTGGGCCGGGCGCGGTCATCACCCTCTCCGACGAGCCGGACAGCTGCGAGGCGCCCGATGCCCGTGCGTGAGATGAGCCCCCGCGAGCTGTCGCTCGCGATGGAGGGGCCGGAAATCCAGCGCCCGGTCATCCTGGATGTGCGGAACCCCGACGAGGTGCGGATCGCGTCGATCCGGGGCTCGCTGCACGTGCCCCTGAACGAGCTTCCGGCCCGGCTGGAGGAGGTGCGCGAGATCGCAGACCGACCGGTGGTGGTCCTTTGCCACCATGGCGTCCGGAGCTACCACGCCGCAGCATTCCTCGACTCCGTCGGCATTCCCGCGGCTTCGCTCCGTGGCGGAATCGAGGCGTGGTCGGCCCACGTGGACCCCCGGGTGCCGAGGTACTGACGCCCGTGCCCGGGCCGCCTTCCGACCGCCGCCGCTCTCGCGGAACCGGCGTGCGCCCTTCGGGCACAAGCCATCGAGATCCCTCGAGAACCGGACGATCCCACCGATCGAAGGTGTCTGGCACCTTCGAGAGCAGGTTCGAGAAAGGTGCTGACGTTCGACGGAGTGCGTCAGGAGGCCGCGAGCCCGGCCGGGCGAGCGGGCCAGGCCGATCGAAGGTGTCTGGCACCTTCGAGCGCACCTTCGAGCGGGGCACCTTCGAGCGGGCTGTTTCCCCCGCGCTGCGGCCTGATCGACCGCTGCGCGAGGACCTCGTGACCCAGGCCGCACTGGAGGCCTACGGCGCCGTGCGACACGAGGACTGGCTGGCCGATCGCGCCCTGGATCACGTCCTGCGGACGAAGCGCCACCTGTACTCGAACGAGCGGCGGGCCGTCGCCGAGCGCGTCTACGCCCTGCTCCGCCGCCAGCGCACCGTCGACGCCCTCCTCGACCGGACCGGCGCCCGGCTCGACCGGCGCCCCACCACCGAACAGGACTTGCTCCGTCTCTCGACCTCGCGCGTGCTCCACGGCGAACCCCCGGAGCGGGTCGCCCGTACCGCCGGCCTCCGGCCCGAGGAATCCCGGATCCTCGACGCACTGCCCGCCGCCGCCGGAGCGCTCCGTGCCCTTCCGCGTGCGGAGCGCTTCGGCCTCGACGCCTCGCTCCCGGACTTTCTCGCCGCCCGCTTCCTCCGCCAGTTCGGGGATCGCGCCGAGGCCGAGGCCGCCGCGATGAACGAGCGGGCGCCGCTCACCGCCCGCGTCAACCTGCTCCGCACCAGCCGCGAGGCGCTCGTCGAACGGCTGCGCGGCGAGGGCGTGGAGGCGCGGCCCACGCCCCTCTCTCCCCTCGGCCTGTTCCTCGAGACCCGTCAGAACGTCTTCTCCCTACCCAGCTTTCGCGAGGGCCTCTTCGAGCTGCAGGACGAGGGAAGCCAGCTCCTGGGCCTCCTGGTCGATGCGCCGCCCACCCGGGTGGTGGACGCATGCGCCGGCGCCGGCGGAAAGACGCTCCAGCTCGCAGCCCAGATGCGGAATCGCGGTGAGCTCTTCGCCCTCGACATCGATGCCCGGCGCCTCGAGGAGCTGAAGCGGCGTGCCCGGCGCGCCGGCGTGCACAACGTCCGCATCCGGCCCATTCCCGCGTCGGGCCCGGAGGTCGCACCTGCGCTGGCCGACCTGGTGGAGCGGGCGGACCGCGTGCTCGTGGACGCTCCCTGCAGCGGCACCGGCACCTTCCGCCGCAAGCCCGATGCCCGCTACCGCCTGACCGAGGCCACGCTCCCCCAGCACGTGGAGCGACAGCGGCTCCTCCTCGACCAGTTCGCGATGCTGGTCCGGCCGGGCGGCCGCCTGGTGTACGGCACCTGCAGCGTGCTCGAGGAGGAGAACGAGGCCGTCGTCGCGTGGTTCCTCGACCGACACCCGGCATTCCGGGCCGTCCCGCCGGCCGACCGCCTCGGTCCGGAGCTGGGGGCGAAGGTCAGCGCCGGCGACTTTCTCCGCCTCTCGCCGGCAATCCACGGCACGGACGGGTTCTTCGGTTCCATCCTGGTCCGGCAGCGTTGACGGGCCGGCACTTCTGCTACACACCAACGAATGAGCGAAGCGGTCCGCTACCGCGTCTCGATGTCCCGCCCCCACTCCCATCTGTTCGAAGTGGAGGCGCAGTTCCCGCCCGCCGACGTGCTGGACCTCGTCCTCCCGGTCTGGACCCCCGGCAGCTACCTGGTCCGGGAGTTCGCGCGGCACGTCCAGGAGCTTTCGGCCTCCGACGACCGCGCTGACCGTGTACCGGTGGACCGCGTGGACAAGCGCACCTGGCGGCTGCGGCCCCACGGCCGGGCAGTCCGCGTTCGCTACTGTGTCTACGCCAACGAGCTCACCGTCCGGACCAGCCACCTCGACGGCACGCACGGGTTCTTCAACGGAGCGACGCTCTTCCTGTACTCCGAGGCGCTGCGCGACAGCGCACATCACCTCGCCGTGGATGCGCCTCCAGGATGGACCGTCTTCACCGCGCTCGAGCGCACCGACGGGGGCTGGCAGGCGCCGAGCTACGACGTGCTGGTCGATAGCCCGGTGGAGATCGGCCCGCACCGCCCCATCCGGTTCGAGGCGGGGGGCGTTCCCCACGAGGTGGTGGTCTGGGGTGGCGCGGTGGATGGGAGCAAGCTCGGCGCCGACCTGGCCGCCGTCTGCGACGCCGAGGCAGCGCTGTGGGGCGGGCTGCCGATGCCCCGCTACCTCTTCCTGGTCTATCTCGTGGACAAGGGGCGAGGTGGGCTCGAGCACGCCGCGTCCACGGCGCTCATCTACCCCAGGGCGCAGCTCTCCACCCCCAAGGGCTGGGAGGACTTCCTCACCCTCGCCTCGCACGAGTACTTCCACCTCTGGAACGTGAAGCGGCTGAAGCCGCGCGCCTTCGTTCCCTTCGACTACGCGGCTGAGACCTACACCCGACTGCTCTGGGCATTCGAGGGCATCACCTCGTACTACGACAATCTTCTTGTGCGCCGGGCCGGGCGGATGAGCGCGGCGCGGTACCTGGTGCGGCTGGGCGAGGCCTTCTCCGCGCTCGCCGCCACCCCCGGACGCCGCGTGCAGACCCTGGAGGAAGCCTCCCTCACTGCCTGGGTGAAGTACTACCGCCAGGACGAGCACACCCCGAACAGCGCCATCTCCTACTACCTGAAGGGCGAGCTGGTCGCGATGTGCCTGGATCTGGAGATCCGCCGCCGCACCCGTGACGCCAGGAGCCTCGACGACGTGATGCGCCTCCTGTGGAGCCGCTACGGCGACGGCAAGGGCGTCCCGGAGGACGGGGTGGAGGCGGCCGCCTCCGAGATCGCGGGCTCGGACCTGAAGCCGTTCTTCGACCGTGCGATCCGGAGCACCGACGAGCTGGACACCTCGGTGCTCGAGCACGTGGGGCTGCGGCTGCGCACCCGGATCCGCGAGTCGGTGGGCGACAAGGGCGGGACCCCACCGCGGCTGAAGGAGGGGGATACCCGGGCACGCGGCTGGACCGGGATCGTCGCTCGCGGCAGCACCATCGCCAGCGTGCTCGAGGGCTCGCCGGCACAGGCCGCGGGGCTGTACCCCGACGACGAGGTGATTGCCGTGGATGGAGTGAAGGGCGACGCCGCCGCGCTGGTCTCGCGTGCGGACGACCGGAGCCCGGGAGAGGTGCTGCGCGTGTCGGTGTTCCGCCGGGACGTCCTGGCCGAGGTGCCGGTGACGCTCGAGCGCCGGCCCGAGGACGCAGTCTGGCTCGCTCCCGTCGAATCGCCGACCGATGCCCAGCGCGCCGCGTTCGAGAGGTGGGCAGGCGCCCCTCTCGACGGTGCAGCCTGACCGCGGGGTGCACCGATGGCGCTGCTCGCCTTGCGTCTCGTGCGTCCCGCCGCCGCCTCACGCCCCCGGCGGGAGAGGGTAGCCCACGGTTTCGACGACTGGACCGGCCCGAGTGTGCCACCCGCCGGACGACGGACCGGGACGTCCGGCCACTTCCGGCCTGTCGGCCCACGCGTGTAGCGTTCGGGCTCGCCACGATGTCCGATCTCGAGCGGTTCCTCGCGCAGCCCATCGGCCTGCTCCGCGAGCGGTTCCTCACCAGAGGGCGCCCCGTCCCGGAGGGGCTCCTGGACGCGCTCGAGCGTGACGATCGGCGCGCGGCCCGGGAACTTGCGCGCGCGATCCGGGGCCGGCGCGAGAAGAACCGCTCGGAAGGCCAGCGACTCCGCAACTTGCTGAGATTCGAGGTCGAGCTCTGGGAAGCCGGTCATCTGCACGTCGCCGGCGTGGACGAGGCGGGGATGGCGCCACTGGCGGGACCGGTGGTGGCCGCGGCGGTCATCCTTCCCCGCAACTACAGGCTGCGCGGGATCGACGACAGCAAGGTGCTCGACGCCGAGACCCGCGAGCGCATGGCGGCCGAGCTGAAGCGCGAGGCCGTGGCCTGGTCGGTGGGGGTGGCCGAGGTCGTGGAGATCGATCGGCTCAACATCTACCACGCCGGGCTCCTGGCCCTCCGCCGTGCGCTGCTCGGGCTCCCCACGACGCCCAGCTTCGTCCTGGTCGATGCCCGTCGCATCCCGGAGTGCCCGGTCCCCCAGCGAGGCATCGTCCACGGCGATGCGCTCTCCTTGACCATCGCCGCCGCTTCCATCATCGCCAAGACCACGCGTGATGCGCACATGGCCGCGCTCGACGCCCGCTTTCCGGGCTACGGCTTCGCGGCGCACAAGGGTTACCCCACGCCGCAGCACGAGGCCGCCCTCCGCGCGCTCGGCGCCTGCCCAATCCATCGCCGGAGCTTCGCCCCGGTGCGGCAGGCGCTGGGGCTCGATCCCATCCAGGAGATGCTCTTCGAGCCACCGCCGGTTCCGCCGGAACCGTCGGGTCCGTGAGTCACGACGTCGACATCGAGGCCTGGCTGTCGGCGGAGGGATTCGATCTTCCCGAGGCGCGGGCCCGCGCGCGCGAGTCGCTCGAGGCGGTGGGACTGACCCGCCCGGGGAAGACCCGGATGAGCGCGGCCAAGGAGGAGCGCGCCCGGACCCTGCTCGACGAGCAGCTCTATCGGCACTGCGCGACCCCGGCCTGCGTGGCGGCCGCGGCGCGCTCGGGCCGCATCCCGGTGCGCACCGCGCAGCGGACGGCGTGCGCCTCCTGCGGCGGCTCGGACAACCGGCGGGCCGAGGAAGCACTGGTGGCGGCCTGCGCCCGGGCGGGCATCCGGCGGCTGGCCATCGTCGGCGGCTCGCCGGCGGTTCGCGAGGAGCTGCGCGACGCGCTCTCGGGCCGCCTCGAGCTCCGGCTGGTGGATGGAACCGAGCGCCGCACGCTGGCGCAGGCCCGGCTGGATCTCGAATGGGCGCAGCTCGTCTTGCTCTGGGGTGGCTCCGAGCTCGATCACCGGGTGAGCACGCTCTACACCGGCGGGCCGCCCGCGCTCCGGCGCAAGCTGGTCCACACCTCGAAGCGAGGCATCGCGGCCCTCCTCGAGGCTGCCGTGGTGCATCTCTCCCGCAATGGCTGAACGAGCGGCACTGGCGCTCGCGCTGGGCATGGCTCTGGTGATGTGGGGCTGCAAGCCGAGCTGGCCGCGCTTCGATTCGCCCGACGGGACGTTCAGCGCCGACCTCCCGCCACCCTTGCGTTTGGAGGCCGAGCGCACCGAGGGCCACCAGCGGCTGCTGTCGATCGAGTCCCGCGGGACCGAGGATCAGGGCTTCCTCGTGCAGCGCCGTCGGCCCGCGCCGGGGCGGCGCCTCGATCCACAGAGTGTGCTCGATGGCTTCTGTGCCGAGTTCGCCCGGGCCCGTGACTATCAGATCACCGCCGATTCGCGAGGGACGCGTCGTGACGGCCGCGAGGCGCAGACCTGTGCCTTCCATGGACAGGGGCTGGAGATCCGGATCCAGGTCGTCGCCGCGGGTCAGTGCGTGTACACGCTGATGGCGATGTGGCACGGGCCCGCGCCCGACGTGGACCGCTTCTTCGACGCTTTCCGGGTGCAGAAGGACTGCAGCGCCGATTGAGGCTGCCCGCTTGAAGACGCTTGAAGGCGCTTGAAGGTGCCAGACACCTTCGATCGGACACCTTCGATCGGGCAGACACCTTCGATCGGGCACGGTCCGGCGATCGGCGCGCAACCGCGCGTAAGATCAGGGCGAATCCCGGTCGAGGCCATCGAAGGTGCCAGACACCTTCGATGGCCTCGATGGACACCTCCGATGAACTCCCCGGCGGCGTGCGGGCGCTTATTCCTCGTCCTTGCGCAGCGCGGCGAGGACGTTGAGGTCCTCGAGGGTCGTCGTGTCGCCCGTGGTCTGCCGGCCGGCCGCCACGTCCCGGAGGAGCCGGCGCATGATCTTGCCGGACCGGGTCTTGGGCAGCCCCTCCGCGAACCGGATCTCGTCCGGGCGGGCGATCGCCCCGATCTCCTTCGCCACGTGCGCCGACAGCGCCTGCTTGATGGCCGCCGTGGCCTCCACGCCCTTCTTCAGCGTCACGAACGCCACCAGCGACGTGCCCTTCAGCTCGTCCGGACGTCCCACCACTGCCGCCTCCGCCACCCGGCCCTCGGACACCAGGGCGCTTTCCACCTCCGCGGTGCCCAGTCGGTGACCGGCGACGTTGACCACGTCATCCACCCGGCCCATCACCCACAGGTACCCGTCCTGGTCGATCCGTGCGCCGTCGCCCGTGAAGTAGATCCCCGGGATCTCAGTGAAGTACGTCTTCTCGTACCGCTCCGGGTCGCCGTAGAGGGTCCGCAGCATCGCGGGCCACGGACGGGTGATGAACAGCTTCCCGCCCGAGCCCTTGGGCACCGGCTTCCCGTCCTTGTCCAGCACCTCGGCCTTGATCCCCGGAATCGGCAGGGTGGCGCTCCCGGGCTTGGTCGGGGTCGCACCGGGGAGCGGGGTCACCATGATTCCGCCGGTCTCGGTCTGCCACCAGGTGTCGACGATGGGGCAGCGTCCGCCTCCGATCACCTCGCGGTACCAGATCCAGGCCTCGGGGTTGATCGGCTCACCGACCGTGCCCAGCAGCCGCAGGCTCGACATGTCGTGCTTCTTCGGGTGCTCGTCGCCCAGCCGCATGAAGGCGCGGATGGCCGTCGGAGCGGTGTAGAGGATGGTGATCTTGTTCCGTTCGATGTTGTCCCAGAAGCGGTCCGGACCCGGTGTCGTCGGCGCCCCCTCGTACATGAACGTCGTGGCCCGGTTCATCATCGGGCCATAGACCACGTAGCTGTGCCCGGTGACCCACCCCACGTCCGCCGTGCACCAGTAGACGTCCGAGTCCTTGAGGTCGAACACCCAGCGCGTGGTCAGCGAGACGTAGACCGAGTAGCCGCCGGTGGTGTGGAGCACCCCCTTCGGCTTCCCGGTCGAGCCCGAGGTGTAGAGGATGAACAGCGGGTGCTCACTGTCGACCCATTCCGGCTCGCAGGTCGCCGGCTGCGAGGACACCAGCTCGTTCCAGAGGATGTCCTTGGGGCCCTTCGTCGGCGGCGTCTTCGCGGTGCGCTGGGCGACGATGACCTTCTCCACCGTCGGCATCTCGAGCAGCGCCTGGTCGACGTTGGCCTTCAGCGGAACCGCGGCGCCCTTCCGCCATCCGCCGTCCGAGGTGATGACCACCTTCGCTCCGGCGTCGTTCATCCGTTCTCGGAGCGCCTCGGACGAGAATCCGCCGAACACCACCGAGTGCACCGCGCCGATCCGCGCGCAGGCCAGCATCGCGATCGCCACCTCGGGGATCATCGGCAGGTAGATGCCGACCCGGTCGCCCTTCTTGACGCCGAGCGACTTGAGCCCGTTGGCGAGCTTGCACACCTCGGCGTGCATCTCGCGGTAGGTGAATCGCCGCTGGTCTCCGGGCTCGCCCTCGAAGATCATCGCGGTCCGGTCCCCGTGGGTGGCGAGGTGCCGGTCGAGGCAGTTGTACGAGAGGTTGGTGGTCCCCCCGAGGAACCACTTCGCGAACGGCGGCTTCCACTCCAGCACCTTCTGGAAGGGCGTCTTCCAGAAGATCTCCTCCTTCCCCCGCGCCCCCCAGTACGCCTCGGGGTCGCGCTCCGCCTGCGTGGCGAGCTCGCGGTATTGCTCCATCGATTTGATGTGGGCCCGTCGCGAGAACTCGGGCGGAGGCGGGAAGACGCGACCCTCGGTGAGGACCGAGGTGATCTCCGGGGAGGGTGAGTCGGCCATGACGACGCTCCTCTTCTCGTTCAGGGACAGCTTGCGTTGGTGCTCAGACCGGCCTGGTACTCGAACCAGGCCTGACAGACGCAGGTTTCGGGTCGTGGGGTGGAGGTGGTGATCCGGATCACGCCCGAGAAACGCGTCGAGTTCTCCGTCGTCGCGTCGAGGTGAACGTCCACGAGCTGAAGCTGGCAGGCCTGGCCGCCGATGGGCAGCAGGATGTTGGCCGCGGTTCCGTCGGCGCTGAAAACCTCCTCGCTGTAGGCGAACTGCCCGGCCATCGAGACGGTCAGCAATTCGCCCTGGCTCGGCGTGGAGAACCGGAAGTCCACCTCCACCACGTTCCCGGAGATGGTCAGCCGCGCCCCCAGATTCGCGGCGGCATCCGCGAGCAGCTGGCACTCGTCCCGGATGATTCCAGAGGGCCGCACGGGAGTCAGGGCATAGCACCCTTCCTCCTGCTCATGCGTCCTTCCGCCACAGGCCATCAGCGAAGAAGTGAGGACCACGACTGCCATCCGTGCATTCATCTAAAGGGCCCCGGAGTCTAGAGACGCCACGCGAGCCCTTCAATCGCCGATGCCTCCCGGCCGGGCCCGCTGGTACGCTGTCGGGCAGACCCCATGCGAGCCCTCCTCGCGCTGCTCGCCCTGGGCGTGCTCCTGACGGCCCACGAGCTGGCGCACCTGCTCGCGGCGCGCATCTTCGGCACCCGGGCCGTCGTCTTCTCCTTCGGGATCGGCCCGCCGCTCTTCGGTTTCCGCGCGCTCGGGCAACGCTGGGCGGTCGGGGCCATCCCCTTCGGAGGCTGGCTCCGCCTCGAGGGGGAGAATCCGCACGACGCGACGCGTGCATCCGGGGTCCCGTTCGCCGCGCTCTCGGTGGGCCGCCGGATGCTCGTGTTCGCCGCGGGCCCCCTGGGCAGCTGGGCCCTCGCGGTGCTGCTCCTGACCCTCCTCTTCGCGATGGGCACCCACCACCCGGTGGGGACGACCATCGTCGGGGTCGAGG
>DASROG010000571.1:0-3450 GCA_035646995.1 Myxococcaceae bacterium | reverse complement strand
GGGCAACTCCTTTCTCTGCGCCCTGGCGGTGGACCGCGCGCGCCAGGTGGCGTACGTGGCGGACCGCTCGCTCGCCGACTGGACCGGGGACTCGCATCCGGCGCTGCTGGTCGTCTCGCTCGAGACCGGCGAGACGCGGCGCCTGCTGGAGGACCAACCCGCGGTGGAGCGCGACGCGGTGCCGATCACCGTGGACCGCCGCCCGGTGGCGCACCGTGCGCTGGACGGGACGGTGGAGAAGCTCCGGCTCGGGGTGAGCCAGCTCGCCCTCGACCCGGCCGGCACGTTCCTCTACCTCGCCCCGCTGAACGCAGGCACGGTGTGGCGCGTCCGCACCGCGGACCTCCTGGATCGGAAGCTCGCCGCCGAGGAGCTCGCCACCCGCGTGGAGTCCCACGCCGGGCGGCCCTCCGGCAACGGGCTGATCGCCGACGACCGAGGCCGGGTGGTGGTGGCCGACGTGGAAGGCCACGCGCTGCGCATCACCTCGTCCTCGGGGCAGGTGCTCCTCGTCCAGGACCCTCGGCTCCAGTGGCCGGACGGTCTCGCCCGCGGCCCGGAGGACTGGATCTACGTCACGGTGAACCAGCTCAACCTCCATCCGGCGCTCAACCGCGGGGAGGAGGAGAGCCGGCCGCCCTACGGAGTCTTCCGGATCCGCCTTCCCGCGATGCTGCCTCGGACCGAGCCGCGGCGCCCGGCACCGGAGGCCTCCGCGGATGCCGGTCCGGGATGAGAGCGCCCTTGCCGTCGTGAGGAGTGCCCCGGCTGCTGGGGGTCCACCTGCCGAGTACCGAGCAGAGCCGAGCGGGCGACGGGCCCGGCGCTCGCCCGTCATTGCAGGCGGGCGGAGGTCCCGTGGCCCCCCGGACGTATCCTCACCGCCCCAGGATGTCCGAGAAGCCGTCCATGTCACCTCCCACCGTGCTCGTCGTGGACGACGATCCCGGCATCCGCGAGAGCGTCACCGAGGTGCTCTCCTCCGAGGGTTACCGGGTCCTCGAGGCGCCCGACGGCGAGGAGGCCCTGCACCGGCTCGACGGGCTCGAGGAGCGCTGCGTGGTGCTCCTCGACCTGGCGATGCCGCGGATGAACGGCCTCGAGCTGCTGAGCAGGCTATCCCGGAACGAGCGGAGCCAGCGCTTCCCCGTGGTGGTGATGAGCGCGAACGCCCATCCCCGCGAGCTGGAGTTCCCCCAGGTGGTGGCCCTGCTCCGCAAGCCGTTCGAGCTGGACGAGCTGCTGCGCTGGGTCGAGGTGTGCAGTCGCTTGCTTGCGTGAGCCCGGCGCGGCGCGTCGAGCACGCCGGCGGCCCGCAGCGGGCGTAGTCTCCCGGGTCCCCGAGAGGAGACGAGCCGAGATGCCCATCATCCAGTGTGACATCCGCGAGGGCCGCACGCCCGAGCAGAAGCGGGCGCTCGCCGAGGCCATCACCCGCGTGGTGCACGAGACCATCGACGCGCCCATCGAGTACATCTACGTCCTCATCCGGGAGACGCCGGGCTCCCACCACGTGAAGGCAGGCAAGCCGCTCCCGGACTGGACGCCGTCGTCGAAGGAAGGGAAGGGCCATGCGCGCTGAACGACCCTCGCCCGAGCAGGAGACCCCGGCGCGGCTCTCGCACTGGATCGGTGGACGCGCGCGCGCCGGCGAGGGCGGCCGGCTGGGAGACGTGTTCGATCCCTCCACCGGCGTGCGGACCCGCCAGGTGCCGTTCGCCACCCCCGCCGAGGTGGATGCCGCGGTGCACGCGGCGGCAGCGGCGTTCCCGGCGTGGTCCCGCACCCCGCCGGTGGTCCGCGCCCGGGTCCTCTTCCGCTTCCGCGATCTGGCGGAGGCCCGGGCGGACGTGCTCACCGGGCTGATCACCGCCGAGCACGGGAAGATCCTCTCCGACGCGCGCGGCGAGCTCGCCCGGGGCATGGAGGTGGTGGAGTTCGCCTGCGGCATTCCCCAGCTGCTGAAGGGCGAGATGACCGAGCAGGTCGGCAAGGGGATCGACTCCTGGAGCGTGCGCCAGCCGCTGGGGGTCGTGGCCGGCATCACCCCCTTCAACTTCCCGATGATGGTCCCGATGTGGATGTGGCCGGTGGCCATCGCTTGCGGGAACACCTTCGTCCTCAAGCCCTCGGAGCGAGATCCCTCCCCGAGCCTCGAGGTGGCGCGGCTGCTCGCCGAGGCCGGCTGCCCCGAGGGTGTGTTCAACGTGGTGAACGGCGACCGCGAGACGGTGGACGCGCTGGTCCGTCACCCCGAGGTCGCGGCGGTGAGCTTCGTCGGCTCCACCCCGGTCGCGGAGTGGGTCCACCGGACGGCGAGCACGGCCGGGAAGCGGGTGCAGGCCCTCGGCGGGGCCAAGAACCACCTGGTGGTCATGCCCGACGCCGACCTGGACCTCGCCACCGACGCGCTGATCGGCTCGGCGTACGGCTCTGCCGGAGAGCGGTGCATGGCCATCTCGGTGGCGGTGACCGTCGGTGAGGTGGCCGATCCGCTGCTGGAACGGCTGGCCCCGCGGGTGCGAGCGCTGCGCGTCGGCCCGGGCACGGACGCCGCGGTGGAGATGGGCCCACTGGTCACCCGCGAGCACCTGGACCGGGTCCGTTCCTATCTCGACGTGGGGCTGTCCGAGGGCGCGGCGCTGGTCGTGGACGGGCGCGGGCTGCGGGTCGCCGGCCGCGGCGATGGCTTCTACCTGGGCGGATGCCTCTTCGACCGCGTCCAGCCGGAGATGCGCATCTACCAGGAGGAGATCTTCGGACCGGTGCTCGCCGTGGTCCGGGTCCGCACGCTCGACGAGGCCCTGGCGCTGGTGGACAGGCACGCCTTCGGGAACGGCACTGCCATCTTCACCCGTTCCGGCGCCGCGGCCCGCGAGTTCGCATCGCGCGTGCAGTGCGGGATGGTGGGCGTCAACGTCCCCATCCCGGTGCCCATGGCCTTCCACAGCTTCGGAGGCTGGAAGCGCTCACTCTTCGGCGACCACGCGGTGCACGGGCCAGAGGGCGTGCGCTTCTACACCCGACTGAAGACGGTCACCTCACGGTGGCCCGAAGCCCCAGGGGGTGCGGAGTTCCACATGCCAAGCAGCGGGAATCACTGAGACAGGAGTGCCAGGACTCCCCGGAAGCTCGGTCCCGCAACGCGCCCGCGGACGCCGTGTCTCCCGAGCAAGAGGGAGTCGCTCTCCGGCTCTCGTCTGAGGAGACAAAAGGATGAAGATCAAGAAGCTGTTCCAGATACTCGTACTAGGTGGAGCGACGCTCGGGCTCGGGGTTGCCGCCTGCGGTGGCAGTGACGGCGGCGGAGGCGGCGGCGGTCAGCAGCAGACCCTGCCCGACGGCGGGACCGGCGGCGGCGGCGGAGGCGGCGGAGGACCTCCGGGTTGGTAGACGACGCTGCACGTCGGCACGCCGACCGGGTGTGGGCGGCGCGGCACGGGGTCGAGA
>DASROG010000570.1:0-6446 GCA_035646995.1 Myxococcaceae bacterium | reverse complement strand
CACCCGTGCCGCCCACCGCATCCGCCCCGCCTCCCTCTGCAGCGACGGGGACGGTCGGGACGCGAGGCTGGCGCTGCAAGCAGGCGCCAGCCGCCGGGACGGCGACAGTGCTCTCGGAAGGACACATCGCCGGAAGAGCCGGGACGCGGGTGGCTACCGTACGGGCCGGATGGCGCGGATCCTCGTCGGCACCAGCGGATACCTCTACCGGCACTGGCGGAACGTGCTCTACCCCCCGGGGCTGGGCACCGGACGCTGGCTCCCGCGGTACGCCAGCGTCTTCCCCGCGCTGGAGCTGAACACCACCTTCTACCGGCTCACCACCGCCGCGGCGGCCGAGCGCTGGCTCCGGACCACCCCGCCCGGCTTCGTCTTCGCCGCCAAGGGCAGCCGGTACATCACCCACATGAAGAAGCTGAAGGAGTCGGCGGAAGCCCTGGAGCGCTTCTTCGCCCCGCTCACGCCGCTGCGGCCGAAGCTCGACGTCGTGCTCTGGCAGCTGCCACCCCGCTTCGACGTGGATGCGCTCCCCCGGCTCGACGCGTTTCTTGCCGCGCTGCCGCACGGCGTGAGGTACGCGGTCGAGTTCCGCGAGCCGAGCTGGTACCTGCCCGAGACCTGCGCGGTGCTCGACGCGCACGGCGTCGCCTTCTGCGAGCACGATCTGGTCCCGATGTCGCCGCCCCGACTGACCGGCGGCTTCCGGTACCTGCGCTTCCACGGCGCGGGGGCGAAGTACGGGGGGCGGTACGGCCCCGGCGCGCTCGACCCGGTCGCCCGTGACCTCCTCCGCACCCGCCGGCGGGGGGTCGACGCCTACGTCTTCTTCAACAACGACATCGGGGGGCACGCGGTGCACGACGCGCTCACGCTCCGGCAGGCGCTCGGAGAAGCGATGTGCCTTGACACCCTCCACCTCGACGGACAAAAGCCCGGGGCCACCCCATGAAGCTGGCGACCCTGCGAGACGGAACCCGGGACGGCGCGCTGATGGTCGTCCGCCGCGACGGCGCTGCGTTCGCCCGTGCGCACGACATCGCACGCACGCTCCAGGCGGCCCTCGACGCGTGGGACTCCACCGAGCCCGGCCTCCGCGCGCTCTCGGAGCAGCTGGAGGCGGGCAAGATCCAGGGCGAGCCGCTCGACGTGCGCCAGCTGCACGCACCCTTGCCGCGGGCCTACGAATGGGTCGACGGCTCCGCATACCTGAACCACGTGCGGCTGGTCCGCAAGGCCCGCGGCGCAGAGCCCCCGCCGACCCTGGAGACCGACCCACTGGTCTACCAGGGCGGCTCGGGCGTGCTCCTCGGCCCCACCGAGGACCTGGTGCTGCCCGACCCCGCCTGGGGCATGGACTTCGAGTCGGAGATCGTGGTGGTGCTCGGCGACGTTCCCCTCGGGACGAAGGCGGCGGATGCAGGCCGGTACGTTCGCCTCGTCACCCAGTGCAACGACGTGAGCCTGCGCAACCTCATCCCTGCCGAGCTGGCCAAGGGCTTCGGATTCTTCCAGAGCAAGCCCGCCACCGCCCTGGGGCCGTTTGCGGTGACGCCCGACGAGCTCGGGCCGGCCTGGCGCGAGGGACGCGCCCACGTACGCGTGCGGTCGACCCTCAACGGCCGCGTGGTGGGTGACACCGACGCCGGCCCGGAGATGCACTTCTCCTTCTTCGAGCTGCTGGAGCACGTGGCGAAGACCCGGGCCTTCACCGCCGGAACGCTGCTCGGAAGCGGAACGGTGAGCAACGAGGAACGCGCCCGCGGCATCAGCTGCCTCGCCGAGCGGCGGATGATCGAGACCATCGAGCAGGGCAAGCCCACGACGCCTTTCATGAGCGTGGGCGACCGGATCGAGATCGAGACCTTCGACGCCGCTGGCCGGAGTCTTTTTGGACGCATCTCGCAGACGGTGAGGGCGCCGAGATGAAGCTGTATGGCTACTGGCGCAGCGGATGTACCTGGCGGGTGCGGATCGCGCTCGCGCTGAAGGGCGTGACGTACGAGTACCAGCCGGTGCACCTCCTCAAGGGAGAGCAGCACCAGGAGCCGTACCGCACGCTCAATCTGCTGGAGGCCGTGCCCCTGCTGGAATGGCACGAGGGCGGCGCGATCCGCCGCCTTGCCCAGAGCCTCGCCATCATCGACCACCTCGAGCAGCGCTTCCCCTCGCCACCGCTCCTGCCCGCCGACCCGTGGCTCCGGGCCAGGGCGCGTCAGCTCGCGGAGATCGTCAACTCGGGAATCCAGCCGTTCCAGACGCCGTTCGTGCTGGGTCAGGTGAAGGCCTTCGGCGGCGACGACAAGGCCTGGGTGCAGCTCTTCCACACCCGCGGGCTGACCGCGCTCGAGGAGGAGACCTCACGCACCGCCGGGCACTTCTCGGTCGGAGACGCGCCGTCGATCGCCGACTGCTGCCTCGTGCCGCAGCTTTACGCGTCGCGGCGTTTCAAGATCGACCTGACGCCTTATCCCACCCTCACCCGCATCGAGGCGGCATGCGAGGCCCTGCCCGCCTTCCAGGCCGCCCATCCCGATCGCCAGCCGGACGCCGAGCACGCGCCGCGCTAACAAGGACCCAACATCATGGCCCAGAAAGAATCCCTCGGACTCCTCGGAATCGAATCGGCGCACTGGTACGTGCGCGATCTCGAGCGCAGCCGCCGCTTCTACACGCAAGGGATGGACTTCAAGGAGATCGGCGGGAGCGATCCCGATCTCACCGCGCGCGGCAAGCAACAGAGCCTGGTGTTCCAGGCTGGCGACGTCGTCCTGGTGGTGAGCCAGCCGCAGGGCGAGGGCGGTCGCGCCGCGCGATGGCTGGCGAAGCATCCGGACGGGGTGGGAACGCTCACCTTTGCGGTGAAGGACGTGGAGAAGACCTGCCACCTCCTGGACCGCCGAGGGGCCACCCTCATGGAGGACATTCAGACCGTTCGGGACGCGCGGGGCGGAACGCTGCGCTGGTTCTCCATCACCACCCCGTTCGGCGACACCACCTTCCGCTTCGCCCAGCGTGACGGGTACCGGCCGCTCTTCCCGGGGATGCTCTTCCACGAGAAGCCCACCGGTGGGCAGAACCGGTTCGGCTTCAACCGCATCGACCACGTCACGTCCAATTTCCGTACGCTGATGCCGGCGATCCTGTGGATGGAGCAGGTGCTGGGGCTGGAGCGGTTCTGGAAGATCGAGTTTCACACCGACGACGCGAAGGACAAGCTGGACAAGGGCTCGGGCCTGCGGTCCACCGTGATGTGGGACCCGGAGTCGGGCGTGAAGTTCGCCAACAACGAGCCGGCCCGGCCGAACTTCCGCGCCTCGCAGATCAACATCTTCGTCGAGGACAACCGCGGCGAGGGCATCCAGCACCTGGCCCTGGGTGTGGAGCAGATCATCCCCGCGGTCGAGGGCATGCTGAGGACCCGGGCGGTCCAGTTCATGGACACCCCGGACAGCTACTACGATCAGCTCGGCAAGCGGCTGGAGGTGTTCGGCATCGGCCGCATCGACGAGAGCCCGGACGACCTCCGGCGGCTCCGGATCCTGATCGACGGGAACAAGGAGCACAGCTACCTGCTCCAGATCTTCATGAAGGACGCGGCCAGCCTCTACGGCGACCGGGAGGCCGGGCCATTCTTCTACGAGGTCATCCAGCGCAAGGGTGACAAGGGGTTCGGCGCGGGGAACTTCCGCTCGCTGTTCGAGAGCATCGAGCGCGACCAGAAGGCCGCGGGCCGGATCTAGGAGTGGAGCGATGATCGAGCGGTTGACCTTCGGAACCATCCCCAGGAAGCACCACATCCAGCTCCGGCTCCCAGGGGGCGAGCTGGCCTTCGAGGAGTGCTTCACCCAGGAAGGGTTCGAGGGCCCGTACACCATCGGCTATCACCAGCGGGCGCCCCACACCCAGCGGCTGACGGAGGCGAAGCACGGGTGGGCCCCGCCGGTGGACGCCACCGAGGGACGCCGCCTCGCGAAGCGGCACTACAAGACCCAGGACATGAAGCGGACCGGCGGCGCGCCGGTGAACGCGCGGACGCCGCTGCTCTTCAACGCCGACGTCACGCTGGGGATGGTGTTCCCCGACAAGCCGGACCCGGTCTACGTGAGCAACGCCGACGCGGACGAGCTCTTCTGGATCCAGCAGGGCGGCGGGACGCTCCGGACGGCGCTGGGGGACGTCCGCTTCACCGCCGACGACTACGTCTTCGTTCCCCGCGGGCTGCTCCATCGGCTCATCCCGGACGCGGGCCCCCAGAGCTGGCTGTGGATGGAGCTCAACGGCGGGCTGCACCTGCCGCGGCAGTGGCGGAACGAGGTGGGCCAGCTCAGGATGGACGCGCCCTACAGCCATCGCGACTTCAAGCGGCCCGAGTTCAAGGGCCCGATGGACGAGGACATCCGCGACCTGGTGGTGAAGAAGGGGCAGGCCTTTCACGGGTTCAAGTACCGGCACTCGCCGCTGGACATCGTGGGCTGGGACGGGACGGTCTACCCCTGGGCGTTCCCGATCCTGAACTTCCAGCCGCGGGCGGGTCTGGTCCACTTGCCGCCCACCTGGCACGGGACCTTCGCCGCGCGCGGCGCGCTCATCTGCAGCTTCGTGCCCCGGGTGGTGGACTTCCACCCCGAGGCCATCCCCTGCCCCTATCCGCACGCGTCGATCGACTGCGACGAGTTCCTCTTCTACGCGCGGGGGAACTTCACCAGCCGCCGCGGCGTCGGTCCGGGCAGCGTGAGCCACCACCCCGCGGGCGTGCAGCACGGGCCCCATCCGGGCGCTTACGAGGGGAGCATCGGTCACACCCGCACCGACGAGCTGGCGGTGATGATGGACTCCACGCTGCCGCTGAAGACCACCAAGGCGGCACTGGCGGTCGAGGATCCCGGCTACCAGGACAGCTTCATCCCGCCCGGGGAGTAGCGGCTTGACCTGAACAGACGTTCAAGTCCAGCATCGGCGCCCGTGAAGCCGCGCGCCTGGTCCAATCCGCCGAACCCCTTCGCCCCCACCGCCCTCGAGTACCTCGAGGAGGACCACCCACGGGCCCAGGTTCACGTCTGGGATGACACCACGAAGGGGATCCTGGCCACCAACGACAGCCCGGACGTCGGGTTCAACTTCAGCGTCAATCCGTACCGGGGCTGCACGCACGCCTGCGCGTACTGCTACGCGCGACCGGGACACGAGTACCTGGGCTTCGGTGCCGGCACCGACTTCGAGACCCAGATCGTGGTGAAGCGCCGGGCGCCGGAGCTGCTCCGGGAGGCCTTCTGGAAGCCTTCGTGGAAGGGGGAGCTGGTCGTCTTCAGCGGGGTGACCGACTGCTACCAGCCGCTCGAGGCGTCGCTCCGGCTGACCCGTGGCTGCCTCGAGGTCTGCGCCGAGTTCCGCAACCCGGTCGGAATCATCACCAAGTCGCCGATCATCGAGCGAGACATCGACGTCCTCCAGCAGCTCGCCCGGGACGCGAGCCTGAGCGTGGCCATCAGCCTCCCCTTCCACGACCAGGACCTCGCCCGTGCCATCGAGCCGGGGGTCGCCACTCCCCGAAGGCGACTCCAGGTCATCGAGCGCCTTGCGGCGGCCGGGCTCCGCGTCGGGGTGAGCATCGCGCCCATCGTTCCCGGTCTCGACGAGGGCGTCTCGCGGGTGCTCGCGGACGCAGCGAACGCCGGCGCCCGGTTCGCCGGCTACGTGCTCCTCCGGCTCCCGGGCTCGGTACGGCCGGTCTTCGAGCAGCGCCTCCGCGAGGCCCTTCCGCTCCGCGCGGACAAGGTTCTCCATCGGATCCAGGAGACCCGCGGCGGGAAGATGTACGACTCGACCTGGGGACTCCGTCAGCGCGGCGAGGGACAGTACGCGGACGCCATCGCTGCGCTGTTCGCCGCCCAGGCCCGGAAGGTCGGGCTGGAGCCACGCTGGCCGGACGATGCACGGCCCCACACATTCCGCCGCCCCGAGCGGCCCGGAGATCAGCTCATCCTCCTCTAGAAACGGATACGGTGCCCTTCGATGAGAGCTCCCCTCCTGCTTCGCATCGCCGCCGTGCTGAGCTTCCTCTACTTCCTCGGGCACTCCGCCGGGATGCCGTGGACCCCCTCGGAGGGCGGAGAGACCGCGGCGGTGGTGGGGGGCATGAAGTCCTTCCGCTTCGACGTGGCGGGCAGCGTCCGGAGCTACTGGGACTTCTACCAGGGGTTCGGGCTCACGGTGAGCGTGTTCATGCTCCTCGAGTCCTCGGTGCTCTGGCTCCTCGCGGGGCTCGCCCGGCAGGAGCCCGCCCGCGTGCGGCCCTTCGTCGTCGCGTTCCTCATCGCCAACCTCGCGCAGCTGGCGCTGGTCGTCCGCTTCTTCTTCCTCCCGCCCCGCGTCCTCAGCGTGGCGAACACCCTCTGCCTCGGGCTCGCAACCTGGGCGGCAGGGCGACGCGCGGCACCCGCTCGGAC
>DASROG010000569.1:0-30752 GCA_035646995.1 Myxococcaceae bacterium | reverse complement strand
CTTCCCCTTCGACGGGGCGGTGGCGGTCGCCCGGGCCCGGAGCGACGGTGCGCTGATCTTCGAGGTGATGTCGCCGAGCTTCCCGGTCCGCAGCACGCCGGCGCTGGTCCTGGAGGACCTCCCCGAGGGGCAGGCGGAAGGGTTCGGCGAGCTGGGGCGGGTCTGGGTGGGCGGCCGGTTCGGGCTCAAGGCGTACCCCAAGGGCGGCCTGGACCCCGATGGGCAGGCGCTGGTCGAGCGCGTGCTGGACGGTCTCCGAACCAACGCCGAGCTCGCCCTGGATCTCCGGAGTGCGCAGGGCCAGGCCGCGCGGGACCGCGAGCACTACGAGCACATGGGCAAGCTCGAGCGGCAGCTCCGGCGGGCCGCGGCCGCCCAGAACGATCTCGCCAACGGCATCAGTGACCTGGCGGAGCGCCTCTCGCCGAGGGTGGGCGAGACCACGGTGAGCCTGGCCGAGGCGTACGTGCCGCTGACCCCCCCGACCCCGGGGAGGAACGTGGCCCAGGGGCCCGGAATGCCTGAGGCTTCCCCCCAGCAGGCCACGCCTGCCCGGTAGCCCCCTGTCGCAGGTGTCACAAGACTGGCGACGACGGATCACCCCTGTACACTGCCTGGCCGGTGAGCGATGGACGGGCAGAGGCGCTCCTCCGGAGTGCGCTCGAGAAGATCGTCTATTTCGAGGCACGCTCGGAGACGCTTCAGGCAGATGCGGCGACCCTTCGGGCCGAGGTGGACGCCCTGCGCGCCGACCTGGCCTCCGCCGCGCACCGCGAGGTCGAGCTTCGCCGCCGCGTGGCCGAGCTGGAGGTGGAGCTCGGCCGGGCGCACCGTGACCGCGAGGAGGGCGCCCGGGTGCTCGACGCGATGCGCGCCGAGCGGGCCGGCCTGATGGGCAAGGTCCTGGAGGCGTCCCGGATCCAGGGGAACGGGACCGGTCTCGACTTCGACCTCGCCGGCTTCATCTCCGACCTCCGGGCCGAGGCGATCGCCCTGCGGGCCCCGGCGCTCGAGGCCGCCCCCGCGCGGCGACTGGACGGCCCATCCGCGCCGTCCGGGGCGCTGGACCCGGTGCGGGCCGAGGCCCTGGAGACGGTCGCGGTGCACAGCGAGGCGGCGCGAAACGGGCCCTCCGCTCCGGCGGCCGCGCCCGTTCCAGGGGGCCCAGCCCGCCCGGCGCCGGCGCCGCGCGTCTCCACGCCGCCCGGCTCCCCGTCAGTGTCCTCCGCGGCCACCCTCCTCGCGGTGACCCGGGAGGCCGAGCGGCTCTTCGAGCAGGGCCGCCTCGCCGTGCCGCCCAGCCCGCGGCTCGGGGAGGAGAGCCTGTTCGGCTTTTCGATCCGCGAGCTGTCCAGCCCCGACCCGTCCGCACGCTCGCGGGCTGCCGAGCGCCTTCGCACGCTCGGGGATCGCGCCGCCTCTCCGGCGCTCGCCGTGGCTCTCCACGCCGAGCGGGACGACACGGTGCTGGTGGCGCTCCTGGAGGCCTTCCGCGCCCTGGCCAGCCGCGAGGGAGCCGCGGTCGTGCAGCCGCTCCTGAATGCGCCCGAGCCTGTGGTGCGCATCGCCGCGCTCCGGGCCATCACCCATCTGGATCCGGAGTCCGCCCCGGCGCACCTGTCGCACGCGGCGCACGACGCGGACGCCTCGGTCCGCCGCCGCACGACGCTCCTCGCGGTGTCGCTGGGCCCGGAGCGGATGCTCGAGCTCGAACGGCAGGTGTCTCGGGACCCGGATCCGGAGGTCCGCCGGCTCGCGGTCCTCGCCGCGGGCGCTGCCGGGGGCGAACAGGCCCGCTCGCGGCTCCTCGGAGCGCTGGAGGATCCGGACCTCGGGGTCCGGCGCGCCGCCGCCCGGAGCCTCTCCGGCCTCCTGGGCATGGACGTGGGGCACATCGCGACCCTCTCCGACGAGGAGCGGCGGCGCGAGGTGCGTCAGCTGGCGACCGTGCCTCCGGTGCCGCTCGCGCAGCGCGCGAAGCCCCTCGGCCAGCCCACACGTTCTCCGCCCCGCATCGAGCCGGAGGCCGAGCCGCGCGAGTTGGCCTTGGGGTTCGAGATGCCCGCGGAGATCGAGGACCCGGCACCATCGTCTCGCACCGGGCCGGACCCGATCCAGGTGACGCTCCCCCCCGGACCCGCGGCCCGGGACCACGGCGCGGCCGGCCTCCACGCCGACGAGGCCCTCTGCCTCCAGATCACCTCCGAGCTCCGCACCTCGATGCGGGGCCGAACGGTTTTGGACCTGGCCACGCAGCTGGGCGTCACCGACGAGCGGGTGATCGAGGCCGCAGCACTTCTCACGGCGCGCGGGCAGGTGGTCCGGCGCGGGGCGAAGCTGTTCGTCGCCTGACGAGCACGAGGATTGACGAGATGGATCTCCCCATCTACACCCCCAAGACGACGGCCGAGCTCCTCGGCATTCCGCCCAAGTCGCTCCGGTCTGCGCTGGCCCAGGACAGTTACTCGGCCCAGGACCTCTGGGCGCTGCGCAAGGCGTTGCGGATCCACCCGCGGCCGATCGGGCACCGGAAGCAGCTGTTCCTCAACTTCAAGGGCGGGACGGGCAAGACCTCGCTCTCGACGTCCTACGCCTACCGCCTGGCGGAGCTGGGCTACTCGGTGCTGCTGGTGGATCTGGACAGTCAGGGCCACGCCACGAAGTGCCTCGGGTACGAGGGCGAGGACTTCGAGAAGACGCTGCTGCACGTGCTGGTGCGCAAGGCACCGCTGTCCGAGGCCATCCAGCACACCCCGCTCCCCAACCTCGACTTCGTCCCCAGCAACCTGGGGATGAGCACCGTGGATCTGGCGCTGATGCCGCTGGCCGGCCGCGAGTTCAAGCTCCGCAAGGCAGTGGAGGAGATCGACGACCGCTACGACGTGGTGGTGTTCGACGCGCCGCCCTCGTTCGGGCTGCTGAACCTGAACGCGCTGATGGCGGCGCAGGACCTCTTCGTCCCGGTGCTACCCGACTTCCTGTCGTTCCACGGGCTGAAGCTGCTCTTCGAGACGGTGCAGAGCCTCGAAGAGGACCTGAACCACGTGCTCGACCACGTGTTCATCGTCGTCAACGCGTTCAACCAGACCTACAAGCTGGCCAAGGAAGCCCTGGCCGCGCTGCGGGAGCACTACCCGGAATACCTGCTGACCACCCTGGTGCGGCAGTGCACGAAGTTCGCCCAGGCCTCGAGCGAGGGCGTGCCGGTGTTCATCTTCGAGCGGGACTCGAAGGGCGCCCACGACGTGGATGCGTTCCTCCGGGAAGTGCTGCACCGGCTGGATCAGTCACGGGTAAGGGCCGCCACGGATGCGCGGGCGGGGTAGGGGAGAGCCGATGAAGAAAGCCTTCGATCAGAACGTGTCCCGCGCCAAGCCGAGGCTGAAGCTCGGTGGTCCGCCCTCCGGCGCCGTGGCTCCCGACTCTCGGGGGACGGAGGAGGACTGGGTGTACGAGGTCGCTGCCCAGGTGGCCGGCCAGTCCCGAGCCGCCGAGGTCGAGGCGCCCACGGCGCGCGAGGTGCTCGCCGCGGCGTCGCGGGCGAGCGACGCCGAGGATGCGGAGGAGGTCTCCACGCGGAGCCGGGTCGAGGCGACCCTGCGCGAGGCGGCGGTCGCCGCCGAGCCAATGGTCCTCCAGGAGGAGGAGCGGGTCACCGTGGCGGCCGGGGGCAAGGTGCGGGGAGCGGCCGCGGCGAGCGGATCGGCGTCCACGCGCGCCCCGGTCGTCGCCGGTCCTGCGCCGTCCGCCCGTCGCCCGGCCGAGGTCGACGCGCGACCGAACGGGCGTGCATCCACCTCTTCCGCGCCGTCCGCGGCGAGCCGGGGCTCCTCGGCGCCACCCGCTGCGCCACCCGAGCGCCGGCTTGTCCCGTCCGGGGCAGGGCCTGTCTCCGTGCCGGCCGCCGCGGTTCCGGGCCGCCCGTCGACGACGGTGCGCGCCGAGACGGTCGTCGCCCCCGTCGCGCGCCAGGCGGCGCCGCCGGACGCTGTCGACGACACCGCCGCGCGCCGCGAGCGTCTCCGGGAGCGTCTCCGCACGGTGCGCGAGCACCCGCGTCCCGAGCCGTTGCCCACCAGCGTGGCCGCGGCCGGCGTGCTCGCCGTGGAGCGCATCGCCCACCTCCAGGCCGAGCTCACCCAGGTGAAGCAGCACAACGCCGCGCTCCAGCACGACCTCGACGTGGCCCGCCGCTCTGCCGAGCGCGCGACCGAGGAGGCCCGCGGACGGGTGGAGGAGGCACGCCGGCTCGTCGCGCAGATGGAGGAGCGGGCGGGTTTACTGTCCGAGCTGGAACGCGAGCTCCAGTCGGTGGAGGGCGAGCGGGACGAGGCGCTGCTCGCGGTCCAGGAGGCGCGGACGCAGGCCCTAGCCGAGCGGGAGCAGCGCGAGCGCCTGGCGGCCGATCTGACACGGAAGGATGCGGAGCTCGCCGACAGCCTCTCCGAGGAGGAGCGGCTGGCAGGAGAGCTGGAGCGCTTCCGCGACGACGGGGTGCAGCTGCGCAAGAGCGTCGAGGTGCTGAGCGTCGAGCGAGACACGCTCGCCCGTCAGGTGGCGGATCTCACCGCCGAGCGCACCGAGCTGCTCGAGGCCCGGAAGGCGCTGGAGAGCGTCCACCGGGCGCTGACCGAGGCCGCGCGGCGCTGAGCCCTCAGGGAAGGGTCTCGCCCCCGCGGTTCTTGATCGTCGCGGTCGGGAGGATTTCGGTCAGCGCGCTGCGGCGAGCTCGTCGCGCAGCGGGAGCAGCGGCAGCTGCGACACGTCCTGGCTGAACGGCGAGAAGGGTGAGCCCGGCGCGCTGGAGCTCACGGTCGCGACACGCGTCTTCCCCAGCAGCAGCTTCATCGAGGCCACGCGGTCGCTCGGCGCGGGGTGGTGCGCGAAGAAGTTCTGTCCCGGGGGCAGCGCACCGATGAAGTCCACGAACCCGCGCGGGCTGTACCCCGTGGCCACGGTGAGCTCGAGACCGGTGGCGTCCGCCTGGATCTCCTGGTCGCGGGCGTAGCCGCCCTCGAGATAGCGGTGGACGAACTCGTCGCTGAACAGGGTGAGCAACGCGTTGTTCGCCGCGGCGTTGAGATCCAGCGCACCGCCGCTGAACGCCTGGAGGGCGGCGTAGGCCTGGTTGATGAATCCCGGCGAGTAGGAGCGGAGCACCGCCGAGCCCTCCTTCTGGCCGGCCTTGGCGTAGGCGAGGCTCTTGCACTGGTCCACCTTGGTCTTCTGGTAGATGGCGAAGGCGTCCTTCCGGGTGACGTGGGCGATCTCGTGGGAGAGGACGCCGGCCAGCGCCGCTTCGTTGCTCACCCGCTTGAGGAGCCCGCGGGTCACGAAGACGTACCCGCCGGGCGCCGAGACCGCGTTCACCACCTCCGAGTCCAGCACTCCGAAGGTCCACTGCAGCGTGGGCCGGGTCGAGCGAGAGGCCAGGTTCCTCCCCACCACGTTCAGGTACTTGTGGAGGCGGTTTCGGGGCGTGTCCTGGATCCCGAGCGTCCTGGGACTTGCCAGCGCAGCCGCGTCGCCGGTGGGAACGTCCACCAGCAGGCCGCCGCCCTGCTGCACCCAGTTGAGTGCCACCGCGCCGCCGATGGCCCGCTCCTCGTCGAAGGTGATCTCGGCCGCGCCGATCTGATCGCACTTGGAGAGGTCCTGCGTGAGGCCCACCACCGTGCCGGTCGACTCGGCGACTCCACCGACGATCGAGCTGGTGTCGCCCTTCATCAAGCCCGAGGCGGCGGCACAGGCCAGGAGGCCCAGCATCGCCAGGGAGAGGAGCGCGCGCCTCACTGCGGCTCTCCGGTGACCCGGGCCACCTGGGCGGCGAGCTCGGCATCGGTGCGCTGGGCGGCGATGGCCTCCAGCGTCTGGGTCTGGCGAACCGCCTCCTTCATCGTCGGATGCAGCGCGCCCTTGTTCTTCTCGTCCTGGTTGCCGTAGCGGATCGCGCCCTCGGTGAGCGCCTTCCCGGCGGCGCCGGAGCTGGCGAAGGCCTGTGCGTCGACCGTCTTCGCGCCGGTCGGGGAGGTGAGCAGCTCGGACGCCGGCGGAGTGGTGGACAGGTTGGCGAAGTAGACGAAGCCGCTCTTCCCGGCCGTCTCCACGTGGTGCCAGGTCGGCTTCTTCTTGTCTGCGCCGCGCCAGACCACCGCGTCACCGGGCTGGAGCTTGACCAGCGTCGCCGCGCTGGCCGCGGCGCTCTGGAGGACGGCCACGTCGCGGCCGCGCACGTAGACCCGGTCTCCCGGGGCGAGCGCCCACGCCGCGCCCGCCGCCAGGACGAGCACCAGCACCCCTGCTGACTGTCGCATCGGAAAACCCTCCAGGAAGGCGGCCAGAGAGTCTACTTGTCCAGGTCGACGACTCCATCGAAAGCGGGTGGGGGCGAGGCCAGGTGCCTGTCGCACCGCGCCAGCAGCGCACGGGAAGGCGCGTCTTCCGGGTCCAGCGCGACCGCACGGGCGAACACCGCGCGCGCCTCGGAGAAGCGGGCCGCGCGCCAGAGCGCGAGGCCCTCGGCATAGAGCGCGCAGACCTCCTGCTTCGCCGCAGAGAGATCGCCCTTCCGGCCGAGCAGCTCGTGGATGGCCACTGCCTCGTGCTTCCCCGCCACCCGGACCCGGTCCAGCTCGCGGGTCTCGAACGCATCCGACACCAGCGCCTGGGTCCGCGGTCCAATGAGGATCCGCGAGCCGTACGGCTTGTTCGCGCCCTCGAGCCGCGAGGCCAGGTTCATCCCGTCGCCCATGGCCGTGTAGTTGAAGAGCTGCTCGCTGCCGAAGTTGCCGACGAACATCACCGCGGTGTTGAGCCCGACGCGGGTGTAGACGTCCGGGAGGCCCTGGGCCGTGAAGTCGGACCGGATGCGCTCCACCTCGGCCTGGACGTCGAGCGCGGCGGCGCAGGCCCGGCGAGCGTGGTCCTCCATCCGCAGCGGTGCGCCGAAGATGCACACCACCGCGTCACCGATGTACTTGTCGAGGCAAGCCCCGTGCTGCAGCAGCACTCCGCTCACCCGGGTGAGGTAGGTGTTGAGCACCCGGACCAGCCCCTGGGGGTCGTGGGCGAAGCGCTCGCTGAAGGTGCTGAAGCCCTTGATGTCGGAGAAGAACGCGGTGACCTCGATCTGCTCACCGGCCAGCCGCGGCAGCTCGGGCTGAGCGACCAGCTGATCCACCACCTGGGGTGAGAGGTAGCGGCTGAACATCGCCTTGACCCGGGCCCGCTCGCGGTCGGCGTAGAGGTGGTTCACGGCCACCGCGGCGAGGCTGGTGATGGACGCCGCGAGCACCGGGACCACCAGGGCCACGTGGAGCTTGGACGAGACCAGGAGCCACCCCGTGCCGAGGAGGAGCAGCACCGGCGCGGCCAGCGGCCACAGCCCCTCCACCCAGACGTTCCGGGTGGCGAGGATGAGCAGCGCCGAGCCGAAGGCGAAGAGGAAGGCCAGCGCCGCGGTCACCGCGAAAGGTGCCCGGGTGATGAAGCGGCCGCCGAGGAGCGCGGCCAGCTCGGTGGCGGGCTTGACCACTCCCACGGTCGCGCTGTCGAACGGCGTGGCCTTCATGTCGAAGGTGCCCACCGCGAAGCCGGCGATGAGCACCACCTTCCCGCGGAAGAAATCTGGACCGAGATGCGGCGGCTCGCCCCGCTCGCGGCGGACCGAGTCGTCGACCACCGCGAGGAGGCTCCGGGCATCGAACCGCTGTCCGAGCGTTCCGGCGTAGTCGAGCGCCGCGCTGCCGTCCGCGTCGATGGCGAGGGTGCGCGGCCCGAGCTGCAGCCTTCCCGGGGAGAGCACCAGCGCCTCGGCCCCGAGCAGATCCGCGGCGAGGGCGACCGAGAGCGTCACGTACCGGTCGTTCCCATCGCTGTAGGCGAATCGGGTGCGGCGGAGCTTCCCGTCCGGATCCGGCTCCGGGTAGACGAGCCCGAGCGCGGGCACCACGTCGAGCAGCGGACCGACCGGCGGCACGGGGTGGCGCATGGTCCGCGGCGCACCCGGCAGGTCCACCGCGAGGTCGGGGAGCGGGCGCCCGGACTGGACCGGGAAGGCCAGAACGCTCGCCACCAGCTCCGGCGTGGGCGGCGCCTCCGTCCCCTCCGGCGGGGCGAACGGGTCCTCCGGCTTCAGGCGGTCGCGGGGCGCTCGGTGCTCCACCGTCCAGTTCCGGGGAGTCACCGCCGGCAACGGCTCGCCGTTCTGCGAGGGAACGTTCACCGCGTAGCCGAGCGCGACCGGGATGTGGAGCTGGGCGATGGCCTCGCGCAGGAGCGCGTCCTGTCCGCGATCGGTGCTCTGCTCGTCCATGGTGAAATCGAGCACCACCGCGCGGGCCCCCATCGCCTCGAGGTGGGTCAACACGCGCGCCCAGAGCGAGCGGGCGTAGGGCCAGTTGCCCCAGGCGCGCGCATAGCTCTCGTTGGCCCGGAGCCCCTGCACCGTGGCGTCATCGACGCCGAGGATGACGATGTCCTTCTCGCGGGCAGGCGGGGAGGTGAAGGTGGTGAGGCGCAGGTCGTAGGCGGCGTCCTCGGCGTTGCGCAGTCCCGGAAACCGACCGGCGATCAGCGCGACCACCGTGGACGCCGTCGCCAGGGCCAGAGCCCAGGGCCATGAGACGCGAAGGGCCGCCATGGATGCGGCCCTCGATGCTACCGGGAGCTGGAGAGGAGCAGGGAATTACCGGTCGATGCCGAGCATGCGGGCGTCGGCGGGGTAAGCGCTCCGGAGGCCCTGAGCCGCGTCGGAACGGACGTCCCCCGGCACCGAGCCGGCGAGGCACTGGGAGAGGAACAGCCGGAGGAAGACCGACTGGGGCTTGGCCACCGGCGCGCCCTGGATCGTGGCGTCCCCCTCCTCGACCCAGGCGTTCAGGCAGGTGTCCAGGGCGGACTGGTCGTAGGAGCGGGCGAAGGAGGCGACCACCTCCTGCGCGGCGGAGGTCAGGAGGTACCGGGCCCGGGCCGCTCGCTCGTCGATGGCCCCGGGAGCACGGTTGACCGCACCGTCCGAGCTGCGGACATCGCCGCCACACGCGGCGAGAAGAAGGAAGACACCCAGGATGGCTCGACGCATGGCAATACCTCCGAATTGCCGCCACGGAGAGTTCCGGGCGGAACCGCAGAGGGGCAGTGCATCAGGGCTGCCACGATTGCCGTCCTGTCGGTGTGCGGGCTTGCGGGTGCAGGCAGTAGCGCCGGCACCTCCTTTCGCTCCGTCGCTGTTGCCTGCGGCGCCACGCGCACAGGGATCTGGAAGGAACTGTGGATCAGGTGTCGGCCGTCATGCGCCGGGTGTCGTGCAGCGGTCTGCGCCCGGGCTGCAGCGGGAGGGTTGCCGGCCCGCTCCCGGCGCAGGTCCGGGCTGGATGTGTGGAGTCGCCGGCCGGCGCGATGCGTCGTCGAAACCGCGCCCGAGCGTCACGCGGGGGCGGTCACGAGCGTCTGGTGCCCGGTAACGAGGTGTCTGGCATTTCCTGCGGGTCGTGCGGCAGGAAGTGAACAAGTTGTGTAGACGAGGCGGTAACGAGTTGTCTGACACCTCGTGCGGGACACCTCGTGCGGGTTCCACCCCCCGGAAGCACCACTCGGATCCGAGGATCCACTCAGAACAACGACGATGGAGTCGGAGGTGGCGCGACGCCCCCGGAACGAGGCGATCCCGCCGCATCGACGTCCCGAACGTCCCGGATGCGCAGGCGAGGCTGGTCAGGTGCCCGCCTGGGCGAAAGTGGTGCTACTCGCGCACCGGAATGTCGACGGTGAGCCCGTCGTGGGCGACGTCGATCGGCCCCTGGAACTCCTCGCGCGCCTGCGCGAGCAGCCGCCCGAAGTCGGTGTCGTAGCGCGAACTCAGGTGGGTGAGGATGAGCCGGTGAGCCCCGGCCTGCTGCGCGATGCGTCCGGCCTCGCGCGCCGTCGAGTGCCGCGTCTCCAGCGCCCGGGCCTGGTCGTCGTCGGAGAAGGTCGATTCGTGGATGAGGATGTCGGCGCCCCGGGCTGCCTCGGCCACGGCCTCGCAGGGCCGGGTGTCGCCGGAGAGCACCAGCTTCCGGCCGGGCCGGGCGGCGCCCATCACGTCGGAAGGGTTCACCGTCTTCCCGTCGAGGGCGACCACCGACTCTCCCCGCTGCAGGCGCCCGAAGTCGGGCCCCTCGCGGACGCCCAGCGCCCGTGCTCGTTCGAGGTTGAAGCGGCCGGCGCGCACATCCTCCTCCAGGACGTAGCCGAGGGCGTTGATCCGGTGCTGCACCCCGATGGCGCGCACCGAGTACCCATGGCGCTGGATCCGGTCGCCGTCCTTCAGTTCCACGATCTCCAGCGGGAACCCGAGCTGGTCCACGCCCAGGTGCACTGCTTGGTTGAGCAGCCGCTTCGCGGGGACTGGCCCGTGCAGCACCAGCTTCTGCTCCCGCCCCATCATCCCCAGCGTACGCAGGAAGCCGATGATTCCCAGGTAGTGGTCGGCGTGGAAGTGAGTGAAGAAGACCGCGTCCACCGCGAACCCGGTGCCATAGCGGATCATCTGCCGCTGGCTTCCCTCCCCGCAGTCGAAGAGCAGGAGGTCCGAGTCCGCCTTCACCGCCAGGCCGGAAAGGTTCCGGTGGATCGTCGGCTGGGCGGCCGACGTGCCGAGAAAGGTGAAGCGCAAGAGTGACATCCCGGCGTTGCCCACGGCGTCTTCCTCGAACCTCTGCAGTCTCCTTCGGGGGGCTGGGGCGTTAACACGGGGGTCGCGAGCGCGCCAAGCCGGTCGTCGTGCCCCGCGACCCGGCGCGCGCTCCCGGGTCTCGGGCGTCCTTCCCACGGCTTCGCCCGGGGGCTGCCGGCGGCGACTGGCACCGCGAGCCCGCGTTCCCGAGCTCGCCGGCCGGGAACGGGCAGCCGCCCGGCGCGCGGAGGCGAGGCTCAGGAGGGAGGGCGTTCCACGAGGTGGGTCTGGAGGAAGGCCAGGAACGCGAGGCGCACCTCCCGGGTGCGCGGCCCCGCTTCGTGGTCGAAGCCGTGCGGCGCCTCGGGATGGTTGAAGAGGCTGAGTGGTGTCCCGGCGGCGAGCGACTCGGCAACGAAGGCGTCGATGCCGGGAAGGATGTCGGGAATGGCGTCCTTGCCGGCGCGGGCCAGGAAGAACGGCATCCGTCGCGCCACCGGCGTGCGAAGCTGCGCCGCGGGCGAGAACGCCGTGACGGCGTCGGGCTTCAGAAACCTCTGGTGAAGCGGGCTCAGCCTCAGATCCAGGAAGGGATAGAAACCCGCGAGCGCCCGGACGCCGGGCAGCTCCTCCCTCAGCGGTCGCGAGAGCAGCGGACCTCCCGCGCTGAAGGCGACGAGCGCGATCCGCGATGGATCTGCTCCGAGCGATCCGGACTGCGCCCGGACCGTCTGCAGCATCGAGAGGAGGTCCTGATCGGCCTCGGCCAGCATCGGTTCCGGGAAGCCGAGACGGTGGTTGAAGGCGATGGCCAGGTAGCCAGAGGCCGCGAGCAGCCGCCCCCAGGAGCGGTACAGACCCCAGTCCTTCGGGCGGAACGGCACGTCGGCGCCCACCCCGCGTGCACCAGCAGCACCACCGGGGCCTTCCCCGTGCGGCGCTCGGGAAGGTAGGCGTCGAAGCGGTGCGCCTTGTCGCCCGGGCCATAGGGCCGGTCGGAGAGGACCTGCACCCTGTCCGTCCCCGGCACGGTGACGGCCACCGGTCGGTTGACCCGCGCCTTGAACTCCTCCAGCTCGGAGGGCCCCCCATCCGTGACGGTGAGCAGCGCGAGCAGGACGAGGAGCATGGAAGCTCCAGCTCAGCCGATCTCGAGCGGCCGCCGCTCTCGCCTTGCAGCCGCCGGTGCGCGACCTGCCGTGAAGCCCCGAACGCGCCGCACTCCGGCCGGGCGGTCAACTCCCCGGCCGCTCCACCGCGACCAGCGCCCCCTCCACGGCGCTCCGGAGCTGCGGCCCCGTCAGCCGTGCGGCGTCGTGCAGGGTCCGGCCGGCCAGGACGTGCTGCCCCACGCGGAGCGCCAGCCAGCGGCCGGTGGTCGCGGCTGCCGCGCCGATTCCTCCGGTGAGCTGACGGCGGTCGGAGTCCTTCGTCGAGTCGAGCGCCCCGCGCACCCGCCGGGCGAGCGCGGCCAGCGCAGCCGGGTCCCTTCCCTCGTTCGAGAGCCGGAGGTCGGCGTCGGTCGCTTCCGGATCCAGCGTGCGGACCGCGGCCAGCGGAAAGGCTTCCTCCCAGAGCACCCACCAGAGCGGCACGGGTCCCGGACCCTTCCACGCGGGGAGCAGGGATGCGGACAGGGCGTGATGGACCACCGGCTCCACCGGCGCGTACGGGCCCCGGTAGTAGGCGATCGCGTCCAGACCGAGGACGAGCGTTCGTCGCCCGCGCACCGTCCGCCACACCGCCTCGAACTGGCTGAAGGAGAGGCTCAGCGCGACCGGCCCCGACCAGGCCACCTCGGGGAACTGGTCCAGGAAGCGGCGCGTGCTGCGCTCGACCTCGCCCGGCATCCGCTCGGAGAGGGCGCGGAGCTTCGGCTCGAGGCGGGGCATCTCCACCAGGAGACGCTCGAGGTCCCGGTCGACGGCCGCGCCGGGGCCGAACACCTCCGGGCCAAAGAGCTCGGGGTGGCGGGCGAGGAGCGTCTGCCGGGTGAGGGCCACCTGCTCGCCGCGGGGCGCGTTTCGCACCTCCTGCCAGGCGGAGAGGAAGTCGGGGACCACGTCCACCTGCTCGACGGTCCTGGCGCCCGATGGCCCGGTCCCGTGAGCGCACGCCGCGCCGAGCACCAGCACCAGGGCGGGTCCGAGGGAGCGCCGGACTCGAGGATGGTTCCACATGCCAGGGGCTTACCATCGAGCCCGTCCGGCACGGCCGGTGAAGCGGCCGCGGAGTGATTGGCCGGCGCCGCGGCGCTCGATGGAGCCTCCCGAGCCTCGTCGGGGAACTGCAGCACGGCAGGCCGCTGGTGCGGCGCTCGATCGGGGCCTCCGTGGCCTCGCCGGGGAACCCGAGGCACGGGAGGCCGCCGGCAGCCTTCATTCGGCCTGGCCGTCCCCCAAAGACGACGCCCGCCGCGGAGCACGCGGGCTCCGGGCGGGCGCGGGTTCAGCAGAAGCTCGAGCTAGGCAGCCTTGGCCGGGACCGGCGCCTTCTGCTCCGCCGGGCTGGTCTCGATGCGCATCCCGTAGAAGGACCGCCAGACGAAGACCAGCGAGGCCATGAAGAAGACCACCGCCAGCACACCGCTGGTGCTCCTGGGCAGGGTGATGGCCAGCTCCACCGCGAGGAGCCCGAAGAGGGTGGTGAACTTGATGATCGGGTTCATCGCCACGCTCGAGGTGTCCTTGAACGGATCGCCCACGGTGTCGCCGACCACGGTGGCCGCGTGGAGGTCGGTGCCCTTCGCCTTCAGCTCGGTCTCCACCACCTTCTTGGCATTGTCCCAGGCGCCGCCGGCGTTGGCCATGAAGATGGCCTGGTACAGGCCAAAGACCGCGATGCTGATGAGGTACCCGATGAAGAAGAACGGCTCGACGCAGGCGAAGGCCAGGGTACTGAAGAAGACGACGAGGAAGATGTTGATCATCCCCTTCTGCGCGTACTGGGTGCAGATCTCGACCACCTTCTTGCTGTCGGTGACCGAGGCCTTCTCCACGCCCTCGAGCTTGATGTTGCGCTTGATGAACTCCACCGCCCTGTAGGCACCGGTGGAGACTGCCTGCATCGAGGCGCCGCTGAACCAGTAGATGACCGCGCCGCCGGTGACCAGGCCCAGCAGGAACGGAGCGTGGAGCAGCGAGAGGTTGCCCACGCCCTGGGTCAGACCGTTGGTGAGGACCACGATGATCGAGAAGATCATGGTGGTCGCGCCGACGACCGCGGTGCCGATGAGCACCGGCTTCGCGGTGGCCTTGAAGGTGTTGCCCGCGCCGTCGTTCTCCTCGAGGAACTGCTTGCCCTTCTCGAAGTCGGGCCTGAACCCGAACTCCTTCTGGATCTGGTTGGAGACGTCCGGAACGTTCTCGATCAAGCTCAGCTCGTAGACGCTCTGGGCGTTGTCGGTCACCGGGCCGTAGCTGTCGACGGCGATGGTTACCGGACCCATGCCGAGGAAGCCGAAGGCGACCAGACCAAAGGCGAAGA
Organism: Myxococcaceae bacterium; assembly: GCA_035646995.1. GTDB lineage: Bacteria > Myxococcota > Myxococcia > Myxococcales > Myxococcaceae > RPRB01. Next base: position 16,609 of record DASROG010000569.1, on the reverse strand, counting down.
CCGGTGACGGGTCGATGTTACTGCCGGCGATTGGAAAGAGCGCGCCGAGACCGAGGGTGGAGATGCCGAAGGCGATCGCCATCAGCCCGACGATGACGATTCCCATCCAGTACGCGCTGAAGTTCCCCGCCACCAGGCCGGAGATGATGTTCAGCGACGCGCCGCCTTCGCGCGAAGAGGTGACCACCTCGTGAACGTGCCGGGACTCGGTGGAGGTGAACACCTTCACCACCTCGGGAATGATCGCGCCGGCCAGGGTCCCGCAGGTGATGATCGTCGAGAGCTTCCACCAGAAGCTGCCATCGCCCAGGTCGCCGATGGTCAGGTAGCTGATGACGAACGTCAGTGCCACCGAGACCAGCGAGGTGAGCCACACCAGCGAGGTGAGCGGCGCCTCGAAGTTCATCTTGGTCGCGTCCTTGTACCGGGCGGACTGGATGGCCTCGTTGATCACGTAGCTCAGGAAGCTGGCGATGATCATCACGATACGCATCACGAACAGCCACACCAGGAGTTGCACCTGGACCGTGGGGTTGTGCGCGGCGAGGAGGATGAAGGTGATCAGCGCGACGCCGGTCACGCCGTAGGTCTCGAACCCGTCGGCAGACGGGCCCACCGAGTCGCCGGCGTTGTCACCGGTGCAGTCGGCGATCACGCCCGGGTTGCGCGCGTCGTCCTCCTTGATGCGGAAGACGATCTTCATGAGGTCCGAGCCGATGTCGGCGATCTTGGTGAATATCCCGCCGGCGATACGAAGCGCGGAGGCGCCCAGCGACTCCCCGATCGCGAACCCGATGAAGCACGGACCGGCGAAGTCGGCGGGGACGAAGAGCAGGATGCAGAGCATGATCAGCAGCTCGGTGCTGATCAGCGCCATGCCGATGCTCATCCCGGCGCGGAGCGGGATGGCGTAGGTGGGGAACGGCTTGCCACGGAGGCTGGCGAAGGCCGTCCGGCTGTTGGCGAAGGTGTTCACCCGGATGCCGAACCAGGCCACGCCGTAGCTGCCGGCGATGCCGATCAGGCTGAAGATCAGGATGGTGACGACCTTCACCACGTCCATGTGCTGGAGGACGCCGAAGTAGAGGACCATCACCGCGCCGATGAGCACCTCGAGCGCGAGGATGAACTTCCCCTGGGTGATCAGGTACGTCTTGCACGTCTCGTAGATGAGCTCGCTGATCTCGAGCATCGCCTTGTGGACCGGCAGCTTTCGCAGCTGGGCGAACTGGTAGAGGCCGAAGCCGAAGCCGAAGAGGCAGATCAGCAGGCCCCACATCAGCAGGGACCGGCCGTTGGTTCCGCCCAGGAACGTGACCTTGCTGAGGTCGGGCAGCTGCAGCTCCGCCTCGCTGGCGAAGGCCGATCCGGACAGGACCAGCGTGGCCAGCCCCATCCACCGGGCCAGGCCCCGAAGACCCGGGCGAGACCCGGGGGTGCGTGACGCGATCATGTGCTCATCTCCTCGAAAGGACGATCGAGGGGTTGGCCGCCCGCATCACGCGGACGCTTCAGCGCAGCCTCGTTCCACGGAAATCGGGGAGTTCACCCACTTCCCGTGGCGGGCGGGCGCATAGCACACCCCGGGCCCCGACTTGAAGGGTTGGCCGACAGGGCGGCCCGAACGTCGCAGGTGGGACTGCTTGGCCTCGTGAGCGCGGCTACCGGCCGAGGGCGCCCCGGAGGAGGGCGAGACTCCGATCCAGGACCACCCCGTACAGGACGTGGGCGGCCAGCCCGCGGACATGGGACTGGCGCGGATACTCACGCGGTTTCCCGCTGAGTCCCAGCGCCGGGAGCGCCCCCTCGTCCATGCTCGTCCAGAGCAGAATCCCCAGGGCCACCCCTGCCCCGGGGGGGAGCGTCTTCCAGCGTGCCGAGAGCGCTCCCAGGACCGCCCCCCAGAAGGTGCCGAACCCGTAGTGAACGACGTTCCCGGCCAGCGAGCGCCGCAGAGGGGGCAGGGAGGTCCCCAGCGCGGTGGTGGCCTTCTCCGCCACCTTCACCGGCGGTGGGGCGCCCAGCCGGTCATTGACCGCCTTCTCCTGTCGCCGGGCCGCCTCGGGCTGCCGTTTCGCGAGGTACGTGGTCAGCGGTCCCATCGCCGCGGTGGCGGCGACGCCCGCGATGGCGCCCAGCGCGGCGTCGGTCAGGACGTCGCCGGCGGTGGTCTCTTGCTCGAACATGGCGGCGCTCCTCCGGAGGCCCGAAGCTGGGAGGGGGCGCCACGGGCGGCAAGGCCCGGGAGCTCAGCCCGGCCGGGGACCGAACACGGCGTCGGCCATCGCGCGTAGCCCGGCACGCAGCGACTGCAGTTCCGTCGAGTCCAGCTCCCAGGTGCTGAGCCACAGACCGGTCTGGACAGGCCCCGTTCGACCGGGCTCCATCTCCACCAGGAGCAGCGCGCCGCCGAGGTCGGGGATCTTTCCGAAGAAGTTCGTGGGGAGCCGGGCGTACTGGACCTCGAAGCGCCTCCGCGTGCCCGCCAGCGAGAGCTGCGCCGTCGAGCCACTGGCGGCGCGCGGCGGGGTGAGCGCGAGTCCTTCCGGGCCGAAGAGGCGTGCCCCGAGCGCCTCCCGGGTCAGCTGGCTCGCCCGCCGCTCGAAGACCACCGTCCGCCGCTGGCCGAGATGGTGGCGGATCGTCTCCAGCAGGTGCCACATGAAGAAGGTCCAGCCAGCCTTGGCGCCGTCGTACATGGCGTCCCAGTCCGCCCCGTCTCCGAAGCCGGAGTTCACGAGTCGCAGGCGGGTTCCACCGGGACCGGGGGAGAGCTGCCATTCGATGACCACCGGAGCCGTCGTCGGGGGGAGCTGCTGGTAGGCGTCGAAGACGTCCTGCCAGCGGACCAGGCGTCCGCGCTCGGCGGAGGTGACCTTGGTGCTCCAGTTGATTTCCGGGCCCCAGGAGAACGTGAGGTTGCCGCCCGGCGAACCGGAACCCTCGATCTGGGGAGCGAACCACTCGGCGAGCTCCGCAGGATCGGTCAGCAACCGCCAGACCGTGTCTGGATCGGTCGGAAGGTCGATGGTCAACTCGAGCATGCGGGGAGGCTTCGGGGGTTCGCCTGGGCTCATGACGGCGTCTCCTGTGGCGGGGAGGGTGGTGCAGGCTGTTCCGGCGGCAGCGCTGGATGGCCGAGGAGCGAGATGCGAAAGGTCCGCCCCTCCACCGCGTCCGGGCGGTGGTGCCGGGCGACGAGCTCGGAGAAGGCGGCGAGCAGCCCTTCGAGGAACTCGTTCTGCGACCGGGCCGAGGCGAAGCGCACCTCTGTCTGCAGGGTGAGCGTGGGCAGCCTCTTCCCCGCGGCCTCTGCGCGGGGCCGGAGGGTGCTGACCTCCTCGATGACCCGGCTGGCCGCCGCGAGCAGGTACGTGCTGGAGAACCGGTCCCGCGCGTCATCGGCGGAGATCCCGAGCTGTCCCAGCAAGCGGGGCGCGAGCACGTATGAGCGCGCGCTGGCCTGGAGCAGCCGCTCGATGCAGTTCCGCTTCTTTCGCTCCCCTACGCAGGTGAGCAGCCCCGCGGCCTCGAGTGCCCGGACGTGATGCCCGATCCGCTGCCGCGGGAGCCCGAGGCTCCGGGCCACGCCCGCGCTCGAGTCCGGCTCCCGGAGGGCCGTCAGGATGCGCAGCCGCGACGGGTCCAGCAGCGCGCCCGCGGTCTCAGCGGCGTCGAGGACCTGCACGGCGGCCTGCGATGGGACTTGCACGACCGGCATCATCGTCAAGACAGCAATTGCTGTCAAGCTGTGGCCTTAAGTCCCAGACAAGAGAAACATGAGAAAAATCAACTTGTTTCGGTGGCCCGAAGCCTCCCAAAGAGGTGTCAAACACCTCGTTGAGGGGACGCCTTGGTGCCGGCGGCCGCCCGCCCGGGCGTCACGATCCGAGGCGAAGGCGCTCGAAGATGCGGACGGGAAGCGCCCGGATGACGGCCATGATCCACCGCCACTTCCCGGGGACGTACACCACCCGCTCGCCGCGCTCGAGGGCACGGTGGATCCGCCGGCCGACCACGTCCACGTCGGCGACGAGGCGCGGCGAGAGCTTCCGCCCCGCGATCATCGGGGTGTCGACGGGCCCGGGCTTGATGACCACCACGGTGATGCCGCTTCCCCGCAGCCGGTGACCGAGCCCGCTCGCGTAGGTGGTCAGCGCCGCCTTCGCCGCACCGTAGACGTAGTTGTCGGCCCGGCCGCGCTCGCCAGCGACGCTCGACAGAACCCCGAGGACACCATCTTCCGCCACCGCCATCCGCTCGGCGGCGGCCTCCATCAGCGTCGCCGCGCTGGCGAAGTTCACGTCCCAGGAGGCGACGGCCCGCCGCGCGTCCTGCTCACAGGCCTTCTGATCGGGGAGCACCCCATGGGCCACCAGCACCACGTCGAAGCCGCCCAGCGCTCGCTCGGCCTCGGCGATGAGCGCCCGGTGGCGCTCGATCTCGCAGAGGTTCACGGCCCGCTGCAGCACCACCTCGGCTCCGCGCACGGCCAGATCGGCGGCCACGGCGGACAGGTGCTCCCGGGAGCGAGCCACCAGCGCCAGCCGGGCTCCCGCCGCGGCGTAGACCCGCGCCACCGCCTGGGCGATCCCGCTGGTCGCGCCGAGCACCAGGACCCGCTGCGCTCCGGTCATCCCATCACCCGTGACCAGAGGCGCGAGCGGAACGCCGGGTCGATGAACGTCGCGAACTCGTCCAGCCGTGGATACCCGAGCCGGAAGGTCTCCGCCGACATCCGCGCGTCCTTCGCCGGGTACATCGCTCCGCCGTAGGTCCGGACCACCGCGTCCATCTCTTCCAGGTAGGCCAGCGTCTCCTCGCCGCGGTTCGGGACGTCGATCGCCAGCGTCCAGCCCGGCCGCGGGAACGACAGCATCCCCGGCGAGGTCAGCGGACCGAAGCGCTTCAGCACCGAGAGGAACGCCGCCTGTCCCCGGGTGGAGGTCAGTGCCAGCAGCGCTCGCACGCCCTCCATGTCCGGCACCACCGACTGGTGCTGGAAGAAGCCGCGCCGCCCATAGAGCCGGTTCCATTCGCCGAGCGCATCCAGGGGATGGAAGAACTTCCACACCGACGTGCGCGACCGCCAGCGGGGAAGGTGATCGTAGAGCGCGTTGAAGGTCCGCAGGAGGAACGGCGAGAGAAGGAACTCCGGCGCCTCGAAGGGGACCCTCCTCGGGATGGGGCGCCGGGGCGGCGTCGCGGGGCCCTCGGCCGGATTACCGCGGAAATAGACGCCGCGACCGAGCGACTTCCCGCGCGCCAGCCCGTCGATCCAGGCGACGGTATGCCCGTGGGTGTCCCTGGAGGCGTCGTCGAGCGCCTCGACCTCCTCCAGCGATGCGAACCGGATGCCCTGCGCCTCCACCCACCCGCTCGGCACTCGCTCGAGCTGGATCTCCACCCAGGTGATGAGCCCGGTGAGACCCAGCCCGGCCACGGTCGCCGCGAACAGGGGGTCTCCGGGGTGGAGCGTGCTGAGGCTCCCGTCGCTCCGGCGCAGCCCCAGCGCGCGGACGTGGCGTCCGAAGGCGCCGGAGCGGTGGTGGTTCTTGCCGTGGATGTCGTTGGCCACCGCGCCGCCCAGGGTGACGAACTGGGTTCCCGGGAGCACGGGTGGCATCCAGCCGCGACCGAGCACCAGCTCGGTGACCTCCCCGAGCGAGGTGCCTGCTTCGGCCCGTAGCACGCCAGTGTCCGCGTCGAAGGAGATGAATCGGCGGAGCCCGCGGGTCAGTAGCACCGGGCCCTCGGCGTTCAGGCAGCTGTCGCCGTAGCTCCGGCCCATGCCGTAGGCGAGGACGGGCACCCCGGACGGCAGCGGGTCGTCCGCCCACGCCAGCGGCAGCGCCTCCTGCGCCACCCTGGGGTACCGCCCCCAGCTCTCCGGGCCATCGACCTCTTCCGACCGCTCCACGGCAGGCTGGCGTACCACGGTCCCTCGTTCCGGCGACATGCTGACATCACTCCGGTTTCGACATCGGAACGCGGGGCCGTGAGGCGGGCGTTATGAGCCTGGCGACTGTCATGGCCAAGGACCCGGACGGGCCGCCGTCCTCACGACTCACCCGTCTGCGGAAGCTCGCCGGCCTCGGCGCACAGCTCGGCAGCGACGCGCTCGCCCGCGGGGTGAAGCGGCTGGCCGGCTCCGACCCGAGCGCCATCGGCAAGGGAACCGCCGAGAAGCTGGTGGAGACGCTCGGCGACCTGAAGGGCGCGGCGATGAAGCTCGGTCAAGTGGCCAGCATGGACCCCGACCTCTTCCCACCCGAGGTCCGCGCGGTGCTGGCCCGGCTCCAGAACGAGGCTCCGCCGATGCCCTTCGAGCGAGTGGCCGCGGTCCTCGAGGACGAGCTGGGCGGCAGCGTCGACGCGCTCTTCGCCGACTTCAGCCGCGAGCCGATCGCCGCCGCCAGCCTCGGACAGGTCCACCGGGCCCGCCTGCGCGACGGCCGCGAGGTGGTGGTGAAGGTCCAGTACCCGGGTATCGATCAGGCGCTCCGCAGCGATATCGACAACCTGGGCCTGGTGGTGAAGACCATGGCCCTCACCCACCGCGCGCTCGACGGACGGCAGTACTTCCACGAACTGGCGGAGGAGCTGGCCCACGAGCTCGATTACTCCCGCGAGGGCCGCCTGGCGCGCGAGTTCGCCCGCGCCTCGGCGGGACTGCCGGACGTCGTCGTCCCGGGGATCATCGACGAGCGAACCAGCACACGGGTGCTGACCATGGAGTACGTCCCGGGGCAAACCCTGAAGACCTTCCTGGCCTCCCACCCAGGCAACGCCGAGCGGCTCCGCGTCTCGGGCCTTCTGATCCGCGCGATCCACGGCTCCTTCCTGGTCGACGGGACCGTGCACGCCGACCCGCACCCCGGAAACTTCACCGTGATGCCCGACGGGCGGCTGGGGGTGCTCGACTTCGGCAGCGTCAAGCGCTTCAGCCGCGAATTCTTCGAGGGTCACCGCGACGTGTTCCGCCTGGCGCTGGAGCAGAAGCCCATCGACGTACTCGCGCTGGTGCGCCGGGTGGGATTCTCCGTGGACCTGCCGGACGAGGAGGCCCGTCCGCTGCTCGAGGAGCTGATCCACCTCGCGGGTCGCGCCCTTCGCACCGACGACTACGACTACGCACACGACACCATGGCCCCCGACAGCCGTAAACTCTTCGCCCGACACGCGGCGCAATTCCTGAAGATCCGTCCGCCCGCGGAAGGAGTGATGTTCTTCCGCGCCTTCGGGGGCCTGCAGCAGAACCTCCGCCTCCTCGGTGCGCGCGGAGATTTCCGCCCCTTCTATCTGAGCCTGCTGCCGCTGCTCGGCTGAGCCGCCGGATGGCCAGGCCGGCCGAGCCATGCGAGGCTTGCGCAGTCCATGGTCCGTCGGCTCGTACCGTTCCTCGTCGCCGCCGTCCTGCCCTCCACGGTCCTGGCCCAGTCGGGCGATCGCGCGCTGCTCACCGAGCTCGCGAAGGTGAAGGCGGTCGACGCGCACTCGCATCTGCTCATCAACCGCGTCGAGCCGGCGGGCAAGGCGCTCGCGCAGCAGCGTGGCGCGACCGACTTCCCGCTCCGGCTCCGCGGGGTCGGCCCGGAGTGGGCCCGCACCTGGAAGCTCCTCTACAAGGTCAACGTTCCCGACCCGTCGGACAAGCGGTACGCCGAGCCCGAGAAGCGCTTCGCCGAGCTCCAGCAGGCCCGTGAGCTGCTGGTCGAGGATCTGAGCGCGGAGTTCTCCACTCACATGCTCGACCAGGCCAGCGTGGAGATGGCCATCGTCTCCGGCGATCCGCTGACCGGCAAGGGGCTGGAGCGATTCCGCTTCGTGCCACGCGCCGACGTCTTCCTCCGTCCCTTCGCCCAGGACTCGGCCGAGGCCCTGAAGCCGTTCTTCATCGCTGCGCGCATGTACACCCTGCCCAAGGGGCTCGACGAGTACCTGCGCAAGGTGGTGACCGCCGCGCTCGAGCGCTGGGTGTCCGAAGGCGCGGTGGGAATCGACCTCGGCATCTCGGCGTGGCGCGGCCTGGACTTCGACGAGGTGAACGCCGAGGTCGCGCGTGCCGCGTACGGACGGCTGGTGATCGGGGGCGAGTTCGGCGCCAATCCGGCCGATCTCAAGGCCTTCCAGGACTACACGTTCCGTTACCTGGCGGCCGAGGCGGGGCGCGTGGGTCTGGTGGTGCACGTGAAGACGGGGATGTCGCGCGATGCCACCGGCATCGTCGGGTATGGCAACCCGATCCTCCTCGGCGCGTCGATGGCCGACCCGCGCCTGCAGAAGACGAAGTGGCTCCTGGTGCACGGCGGCTTTCCCTTCGACAAGGAGACCGGGCCGCTCCTGCTCCGTCCCAACGTCTACGCCGACGTGAGCGTCCAGGACCTGGTGCGCTCGCCGACCGAGCTGGGAGAGTCGCTTCGCCGCTGGTTCGAGCTCGCTCCGGAGCGCGTGTGCTTCGCGAGCGACGCTGCCTCCGACCCCTCGGCGGCACAGCTGCGCTGGCCCGAGCTGACCTTCCTGGGCGCGGAGACCACCCGCGCGGCCCTGGCCATCGCCCTGTCGCGCATGGTGAGCGACGGGCTGGTCACCAAGGCCCAGGCGCTGCAGATCGGCAAGGGCGTGCTCCGCGACAACGCGCTCGCCCTGCACGGGATCGGTCCGCAGCAGGCGGCCGAGGCAGCCGCGACCGCCGAGCGCGTCGACCGCTGAGAGAGACGTTCCGGCGGAAGAGGACGGGCGGGACCGCGGCCTGACGGGCACACCCCCGGCGTGGGCGTGGCGCCGGCGGCCTCGTGCCGGTCGAGCAACCACCCCTCGGCAGGTCTGCCTCGAGGTCAGGCCCGCGGTCGGGATCGCGTCCGGTGACGTGCGCGCGAGCTCGCAGCGAACGAGCTCGGCCTGACGCTCGGGGAGTCGCAGGAGGGCCGGGCGGCGTACGTCCAGCGCTGCAGCAGCTGTCACCGTTCGCCGTCCGCCGCGCAAGTCGGACCGGAGTCGTACGTGCCTTCCGACCCGTTCGCGACGCTTGCGCACCCGCGCGAAGCGGAGCAAACGCCGGACGTGGCATTCGTCCCCGGCATGAAGGTTCGTTACGCCCTGCAGCCCGAGTGGGGCGTGGGCCACCTCGTCCGCACGCTCGAGGGCGGGGCGGTGGCCGAGGTTCTCTTCCCCGGTCGCACGCAGCCGACCCTGGTCTCCACCCGCGGCAACGCGCTGCTGCCGCATCCGTTCGTGCCCGGGGATCGGGTGCGGACCGGCAAGGGCCGGGCGGCGACCATCACCGGCGAGGAGCCGGGCGGCCGCGGGCTGCGCCGCTACGTCGTCCGGTACGAGGATGGGAGCGAGGACGAGCTCCCCGAGTCAGAGGTCCACGCCCCTCCGCCGGACACCGATCTCCTCACCGCGCTGCGCGAGGGGCGGGTGGCCGATGCGCGCGCATTCCTCCTCCGCCGGCAGGCACTGGCGCTGGACGAGGAGCGACGGAACGATGCCCTCGGGGCGCTGCTCGCCAGCCGGGTGATGGTCAAGCCGCACCAGGTCGGCGTGGTGCAGCGGGTGCTCTCAGCCCGCCGGCCCCGGTTCGTGCTCGCCGACGAGGTGGGACTGGGGAAGACCATCGAGGCGGGGATGATCTTCTCCGCGCTCCGCCTCTCCGGCCTCGCCGCGCGTGTCCTGGTGGTGGCCCCCAGCCATCTCACCGTCCAGTGGCTGGCGGAGCTGTTCCACAAGTTCCAGCAGCTGTTCACCCTGGTGGACGGTGAACGGCTGGCCCGCAGCCGTCGCGAGGAGCCCACCGTCTCGCCCTGGGAGCGCTTCCCGCGGGTGGTCACCAGCCTCGAGCTCCTCTCCCGCTCGCCGGAGGAGGTCCAGGAAGTGGCGGCCACGGGCTGGGACCTGGTCATCGTCGACGAGGCGCACCACCTCCGGGGCGAGAAGGCGTTCGCCGCCATCGAGGCGCTCGCCACCCGCACCTGGGGGCTCCTGCTGCTGACCGCGACACCGATGCAGCTCGACCCGGACGAGTACCGGGCTCTCCTGGCCCTGCTCGACCCGGTGACCGCCCCCGACGCTGCCGCCTTCCGTGCGCGCATCGAGCGGCAGGAGGCGCTCTCGCGCACCGTCCGTGCCCTGCTCGAGGGAGACGACCCCGAGGCCGCAACCGCCGTCGGCGCTCTCCGGGCCCGCTTTCCGGACGATCGCGAGCTCGCCATGCTGACCGATCGCGACGCGCTGCTCGCCCACCTGGCCGAGACCTACAGCCTCTCCGAGGCGCTGGTCCGGAACCGCCGTGCGCGCGTGGGCGGTTTCAGCCCTCGACGGTTGCACCGACACGTCGTCGAGCCCCCCGAGGCCGAGCTGCTGGCGCGGGACGCGGTGATGGCCGCGGTGCGCGCCGGCTCGGTCCGGGGCGCGGCGCTCGCCGGCTTGCTGCGACGACTCGACTCGTCTCCGGCGGCCTTCGCCCAGGCAGCGAGCGGAGTCCTTCCCTCGCCGCCCTCACTTCCCGAGCGCGATGCGAAGTACCAGGCGCTCCGGGCGCTCCTCGCCGACGTCTGGGAGGGGGAGCCCCCCGCAAAGGTCCTGCTGTTCACCGAGTCGCAGGCGACCCTGGAGAGCCTCCGGACGCTGCTCTCTGCGGACGGAATCGAGGCGCTGGGCTACCACGGCGAGCTCGCGCTGGTGGATCGCGACCGGCAGGTGGCGCGCTTCCGCGATCCGGACGGCCCGAAGCTGCTGATCTCCACCGAGGTGGGCGGAGAGGGCCGGAACTTCCAGTTCGCCCACCACCTCGTGAACTACGACCTCCCGTGGAGCCCGGCGACGATGGAGCAGCGCATCGGCCGGCTCGACCGGATCGGCCAGACCCAGCCGGTGGACATCCACGTCTTCGACGTCCGGGGCACGCTCGCCTCCGACGTCCTCTCCCTTCTCGCCGACGCGGTGGGCGTGTTCGGCGAGACGGTGGGCGGCCTGGACGCGGTGCTGGAGGAGGTCGAGCCGCGCATCCTCGGGCTGGCGCTGGCCACCTCCGCCGAGCGGGCCGCCTACCGCACCACGCTGGCGGCGCGGGTGGCCGAGGCCAGGACGGCGATCCGCCGCGCCTATGACCCGCTGCTCGACGAGCGCAGCTTCGACCGGGAGGCGGTGCAGGCCCTCGTCGATCGTGCCGGGGCCCGCATTGGCCTCGAGCTGGACCGGGAGGGCTCGCTGGAGGACGGCCTCTGGGCCATCGCCCGGGACCTGGACGAACGACTGGAGGAGACGGTCACCGAGCTGGCGCGCCGGGTGGGGATCGGCGTGGACACCGACGAGCAGGTGGACGCCTTTCAGTGCGCCTTCCACTTCGGACATGCGCTCAAGGTCGAGGCGTTGCCCGGGCTGCAGCTGGGCGAGGAGCGCACCGTCCTGGGGACGTTCTGGCGCGACACGGCCGTGGAGCAGGAGGAGATCGACTTCTTCGCCACCGGTCACGCCATCGTCGAGGCGCTGTTCGGCTTCCTCCGCGACGGACCCTACGGCCGCAACGGGTGCCGGGGCATCCAGCATCGGGGGTCGCCGGCGCGTGGCCTCGAGGTGCTCTTCCACGTGGTCCCGCCGGAGCCGGAGGACACCAGCCCCGGCGCGCGTGTTCCCTCGCGCCAGCTCTCGCGGGTGCTCGACCAGAGCCTGATCCGGGTGGCGGTGACCGCTCGAGCGGACGGCTCGCCCGGCCTGGAGCCGCGGCTGCTCGACCTGCTCGCCCGCGAGGAGGGGCGCTCGCTTCAGGGCGATCAGGTCCGCGCGGCGTTCCCGGACCTGGCCCGGTTCGTCGACCCGGGCATGGCCGAGGCGACGCGCGCTGCGACCGCGCAGCTTCAGGCGATGCAGGCAGCCGCACGGAGCAAGCTCGAGGACGAGCGCGACCGCTCCCTCGTCCGCCTCGAGCGCGCGCTGCGACACCAGGCTCTGCCTCCGGCCGCGATCCAGGCCCAGCTCGAGGAGGAGCGGGCGTACCACGGCACGCTGGTGGAGGCGCTCGAGGGAACCCGTCTGCAGCTCGACTCGGTCTGCGCCTTCGTCCTCGCCCGCTGAGCCCTCGCACGGACGACGGCTCCGTCGACGCCGGGGCGGTGTCGGCGCCGAGCTCCACCTGCTCCGGAGCCGGGCCTCGCCGAACGCTCAGCCGTGGAGGGTGAGGACGGCCGCCCCGGTGAACCGCCCCTCGCGGAGTGCCCGGAGCGCCTCGTTGGCCTGCTCCAGCGGAAACACCGTCACCTCGGGGCGGACGCCGAGCCGGGCGGCGAGGGGAAGAAACTGCCGTGCATCGTCGCGGGTGAGATTCGCCACGGAACGGATGGTCCGCTCCTCCCAGAGCTTCTCGTAGGGGAACGACGGGATGTCGCTCATGTGGATCCCCGCGCAAACCACCGTGCCTCCCGGCGCGAGCGCCTCCAGGGCCCGGACCACCAGCTCCCCCGCCGAGGCGAAGACGATGGCCGCGTCGAGGGGCACCGGTGGCCGCTCGCCTGAACCTCCCGCCCACACCGCGCCCCGCTCACGGGCGAAGGCCTGGCCTCGCGCGTCGCCGTCGCGGGTGAAGGCGAACAGCTCCATCCCCTGCGCGACCACCACCTGGGCCAGGAGGTGGGCCGAGGCGCCGAATCCGTAGAAGCCGATCCGCCGCGCCTCGCCGGCAAGGCGGAGCGCCCGGTACCCGATCAGCCCGGCGCAGAGCAGGGGCGCCGTGTGCACGTCGGTCAGCCCGGACGCGAGCGGGAAGCAGAAGCGAGCGTCCGCCACCGCCTGCTCTGCGTAGCCCCCGTCCAGGGAGTATCCGGTGAATCGGGCCGCGACGCAGAGGTTCTCCCGGCCGGAACGGCAGTACGTGCAGGTCCCGTCCGTCCACCCGAGCCAGGGAATGCCAACGCGCTCACCCACGGACGGCGAGGTCACGCCCTCGCCGCGCTCCACCACCGTGCCCACGATCTGGTGCCCGAGGATGAGCGGGAGCTTCGGCCGGGGAAGCTCGCCATCGAGCACGTGCAGATCGGTGCGGCAGACGCCACAGGCGCTGACCTCCACCCGGACCTGGCTCACGCCACAGCGTGGGTCGTCGACCTCACGCAGGGTGAGAGGTCCCCCGGAACGGTCGAGAACCTGCGCGCGCATGGCTCCAAGAATGAACCCGATCGGCCAGGAACGGAATCCACCCCTGCGCGAAGCGCGCCCGGTCGGCGCGACGGGATCTCCCTTGCGGTCGGCCGGCCCGAAGTCCACTGTGCCCCGACCGGCGCTGGCGCGTGCCGGCGTCGGCCTCGCGAAGGAGTCGATCCATGCCGACCTACGTGACGCTGATGCGCTACACCGATCAGGGCATCCGCAACATCAAGGAGAGCCCGGCACGCCTGGAAGCGGCCAAGAAGATGGCGCAGGCCGCCGGGGCGGAGATCAAGTCGTTCTACCTCGCGCTGGGGAAGTACGACGCGGTGGTCCTCATCGAGGGACCGGACGACGAGACCGCGGCGCGCCTCACGCTGAACCTCGGCTCGCTGGGCAACGTGCGCACCGAGACGCTGCGGGTGTTCAACGAGTCCGAGTTCCGCAAGGTGGTCGCCTCGATCCCCTGAGGCCCGGAGTGCCGGGGAGCGGGTGAGCGCTGCCCGCCTCCCGACGCCGGTCTCCCAGGGAGCCCTCCCTCCGGATACGCTGCACGCCATGCCCACCGCCGAGGACGAGCTGCGCGCAGAGCTGGACCGACTGAAGGCAGAGAACGAGACGCTCCGGGCCCGGCGCTCGGGGGCGGTCTCGATGAAGGTCAGCGAGAAGGGCGGGCTGTCGGTGTATGGGCTCGGTCGCTTCCCGGTGACCCTCTACCAGGAGCAGTGGCTCAAGCTGCTCGACATGGCCGAGGAGATCCGCGCCTTCATCCGGGAACATCAGTCCGAGCTGAAGAAGCGCGCCTGAACGGACCGGGGCGCGTCGTGCCGGGGCGCCGCGCGCGGTGAGAAGCACTGAAGGAGCCGCCCGTCCCGGATCCAGCAACGTCGTTCCGGACTCGCGACGCTCTTGCTGTGGCGCTGCAGCGGATCGCGCACACGCTGCAGCCAACCGTCTCGATGCGCGTCGCGAATCGGCATGACGGTTGCTCGCCCCGAGCTCCATGCGCCCCCGCCTGCGTCGGTCGCTCCTGCCGTTTCTCGTGTCACTGGCGGTCTCTGGCTGTGGCAACGAGGAATCCAGTGGGAATCCCGACGCCGGCGGCGGGGGGAATCTCCTCTCCGTCGGCGGGAGCTACCCGACCCACGCCGCCCTGCTGCCCGGGTCCACCTGCGCCGACGCCGCGGTGCAGGACGCGCTGACCACCGTGACGCACTCCCCGGGGGCGATGTCGCTGACGCTCAGCCACGCAGGGACCAGCCATTCGGGCACGGTGGATACGGCCGGAAACTTCCAGACGACCCCGAAGACCGTGGTGGTGAGCCCGGCGAGCTTCCGGCTCACCATCGCCGGTCGCTTCACCGTCAGCGGCCTGGAGGCGACCGTGACGGTGGAGCAGCTCGCGCCCAGCAGCTGCTCCTACTCGGTGCAGTGGACGGCAACGAAGTCGGGTTCCCCGAACGTCATTCCTGGTTGACCCACGCATCCCGGGCGTTTGCCGCTGCGTCCTCCCTGGCGTAGAAGGGCCCGGCAGCGTCTCGGGAGGGGAGCGCGGACGCGAGGGAGGTGCGCCATGTGGCGCGTGCTCAGCTGGGTCCTCGCCTGTACTGCCTGCACCGCGACCGCCCCCTACACCCCCGCCACGACCCGGGCTCCGGTTCCCACGGAGGGCTCCGGAGACGCACCGGCCGCCTTCGACGGCCTCCCGAACGGGATGGTCGACCTGGCGACCCACCGGGCGGATCAGGCCGCCTTCGATTCCCAGGAGGAGATCTCCGAGGGGCTCGGACCGCTCTACAACGCTCACTCGTGCCGCGACTGCCACGAGAACCCCGTCGCAGGGGGAGGAAGCCAGGTCACCGAGCTGCGGGCCGGTCACCGGGATGCGCAGGGCAGGTTCGTCTTCCCCCAGGTGCGCATCGCCGGCGGGACCGTGGTGGTCACCGGCCGCACGCTGATCAACGACAAGGCGATCTGTCCCGGCGCGGAGCTCCCGGACGACGACGCCCAGCAGCACCTTCCCGACTCGGAGAACATCCGCGCGTTCCGGATCTCGATCAGCCTCCTGGGCGACGGCTTCGTCGAGGCGGTGCCGGACGAGCTCCTCCAGGCCATCGCCCGCTGGCAGTGCGGCCAGCCCGAGCTCGGGGTCTGTGGCACCGTGATGCTGGTTCCGGTGCTCGAGTCACCGAGCAGGGCGTGGGTGGGCCGCTTCGGGTGGAAGTCCGAGCACGCGAGCCTGCTCTCGTTCTCCGCGGACGCGTACCTGAACGAGATGGGCGTCACCAGTCCACTGCGACCCAAGGATGTGACTTCCCTCTGTGACACGGTGCCGGACCCGGAGGACCGTCCGGACGAGACCGGCGCCACCGACGTGGACCGGTTCGCGCGCTTCATCCGCGCCACCAAGGCTCCGCCCCGGGATGCGCGGCTGGCGGCCACGGCGGAGGCCCGCAACGGCTCGACCGTCTTCGAGTCCATCGGCTGCGCGGTCTGTCACGCGCCCACGCTCACCACCTCGCCGCCCGGTACTCCGCTGTTCGATGGCGCGTACCGCGTCCCCCAGGCGCTCGGGAGCCGGACCTTGCATCCCTACAGCGACTACCTGATGCACGACGTGGGCACCGGCGATGGAATTGTGCTCGCGGTGCCCGAACACCACGGCCCGCAGTTCATGGCGATGCAGGCGTCGTTCGCCGAGAGCGCAAACCGGATCCGCACCGCACCGCTCTGGGGGCTGCGCACGCGGAGCCGGCTGATGCACGACGGGCTCTCCTTCACCCTCCGGGAGGCGATCTCGCGGCACCAGGGAGAGGCCCGTGCCGCGCGGGCGTCGTTCGACGCGCTGCCGCCCGTGTCCCAGGAGCAGCTGCTCAGCTTCCTCCGCTCGCTCTGAGCGCTAGCGCACCGCCGCGGGGCCGGCTCGGGGCGGACCCTTCGGGGCCCCGGGCAGCGCTCCCCGATCGAGCCAGGCCTCGTAGGCCTTGAAGTCGTAGGGCCGTCCGAGGAAGTCGCTCACCAGGTCCGCCGCAGGCTTTCCGCCGCCCATGGCGAGGATTCGATCGCGGTACCGGTTGGCGGTCTCGCGGTCGAACACGCCCTTGCTGGCGAAGGGTGTGAAGAGGTCCTTGGCGATGACCAGGGACCACATGTACGTGTAGTAGATCGCGCTGTACCCGTTCAGGTGCCCGAACGATGTCTGCAGGTACGTGTCCTTCACGTAGGGGAAGGTCCAGTACTTCTCCATCGACTCGGCGACGACCGCGGTGGAGTCCAGGCCCTGCGCCTCGCGATCGTGCAGATGGAGGCTGAGGGCGGCCAGGGACATCTGCCGCCGCACCTCGAGGCCCTTCCCGAACTCCTCGGCCACGCGGAGCTGCTCCACCATCTTCGCCAGGATCGGCTCACCGGTCTTCACGTGCTTCGCGAAGCTCCGGAGGACGCCCGGGTCGCGCACCCACTCCTCGAG
>DASROG010000568.1:0-10191 GCA_035646995.1 Myxococcaceae bacterium | reverse complement strand
GAGCTCCAGACGGACGGCATTCGTGCCGACGTCGATCGCCGCGAGCACGGGTTCTGGGACGGGTCGGGTCAAGGCTGTCAAGACAGGTGTAACAATGCGCTCCGACGCGCAAGGTCGCGGGCTTGCCGGGTTCCAGTCTTCACGTCATCGTCATCGGTCCGGCGCCCCCCCGGACACACCCCTCCGGACACCCCGCTGACCCGTGGAAACGACCGACCCCCGGATGTTCATCAACCGCGAGCTGAGCGCGCTCGCCTTCAACCTCCGGATCCTCGGGGAGGCGCAGGACGCTCGCCTGCCCCTGTACGAGCGGGTGCGGTTTCTGTCGATCGCCTCGGCGAACCTGGACGAGCTCTTCATGGTGCGCGTGGCAGGCATCAAACAGCAGCTCGCGTCCGGCGTCACCGCCACCGAGGCGGATGGTCTCTCGCCGGCCGAGCAGCTCCAGGCCATCACCGCCGAGGTCCGGGAGATGGTTCGGCTCTTCGACGCCGTCTGGCGCGACGAGCTGGTGCCGCTGCTCCGCTCCCACGGGGTGGAGGTGCTCGCTCCGGACGCGCTGGACCGGGCTCAGAAGGACGCCGCGAAGGACCACTTCCGCTCGGCGGTCTTTCCGGCGCTCACGCCCCTGGCCGTGGATCCCGGGCATCCCTTCCCCCACCTGCGCAACAAGTCGCTGAATCTCGCAGCCGTGTTGCACCGCGAGGGTCGGAAGCGCCGGTCCGGGGGCGGGCCGGGCGATCTGGCCGTGGTGCAGGTGCCCACGGTGCTGAGCCGGTTCGTGCCCCTCCCTGCCCCGGAGGGCCGGAGCGCCTACCTCCTCCTGGAGGACCTCATCGGCCTGTTCCTGGGAGAGCTGTTTCCCGGCTTCACCGTGGAGCACCGGGCGGCGTTCCGGGTGACGCGGAACTGGGACCTGGACCTGGACGAGGAGGAGTCCGAGGACCTCATGTCCACCATCCAGGAGGAGCTCCGCCGCCGGGACCGCGGGATGGCGGTCCGCCTTGAGCTGGACCAGGGCGCCACCCTGGCTCTGGAGGCCTCCCTCCGCCAGTCGCTGGGCCTGACCCACGAAGACGTGTACCGCTCCGAGGCGCCGCTGGAGCTGTCGGACCTGACCGCGCTGGCCGAGCGCGACCACCGGCCCGAGCTCCGGGCCGAACCCTTCACCCCGGCGCTTCCGCCCTCACTCCGCGACGCGGAGAGCCTGTTCCCGGTCCTCGCCCGCGGCGACATCCTGCTCCAGCACCCCTTCGAGTCGTTCGACCCGGTGACCCGCTTCATCGAGGAGGCGGCGGACGACCCGAACGTGCTGGCCATCAAGCAGACCCTCTACCGGATCGCGCCGGACAGCCCCATCGCCCGGGCGCTCAGTCGCGCGGCGGAGAACGGCAAGCAGGTCGCGGCGCTGGTGGAGCTGAAGGCCAGGCTCGACGAGGCGAACAACATCGCCTGGGCCCGGCGGATGGAGGAGGCGGGGGTCCACGTGGTCTACGGCCTCATCGGGCTCAAGACCCATTGCAAGATCGCGCTGGTGGTTCGCCGCGAGGGCCAGGGGATCCGTCGCTACGTGCACCTCGGAACGGGCAACTACAACGCGCTCACCGCCCGGCAGTACACCGACCTGTCGCTCTTCACCGCCCGCACCGCGGTGGCCGACGACGTGAGCGCCCTCTTCAACATGCTCACCGGCTACGCGGTGCCGCCGACCTTCAAACGGCTGGTGGTGGCACCGTTCGGGCTGCAAGAGAAGCTCACCGAGCTTATCCGCCGCGAGGCGGACCGGGCGCGGCGCGGCGAGGGGGCGCGGATCCTGGCCAAGGTGAACCACCTGGTGGACGCGGCGCTGATCCGGGAACTGTACGCCGCGTCGCAGGCGGGCGTGCGGATCGATCTCCTCGTGCGTGGGATCTGCTGCCTGCGCCCCGGAGTGCTCGGCGTCTCGGAGAACATTCGGGTCGTCGCCATCACCGACCGCTTCCTGGAGCACGGGCGCGTGTTCGCCTTCGGACCACCGGAGCGGGCGGAGGTCTTCCTCTCCAGCGCGGACTGGATGACGCGCAACTTCGTCCGCCGGGTGGAGGTGATGGTCCCGGTGGAGGACCCGATCATCCGGTTGCGGCTCCTGGAGGAGGTGCTGGGGATCGGGCTGCGGGACGACGCCAAGGCCTCGGAGCTCCAGTCGGATGGGACCTACGCCCCGGTCCGGCTCGAGGGCGGCCCGACGGTCCGCAGCCAGATGCTGTTCCTGGAGCGGGCCCACCGGGCGGAAGCCGGCAAGGAGGCCGTCATCCGGCACATCGCCGCGCCGGAGCCGGCGCCTCCGCCGCGGTCGGCCGTCCCGCAGGGCTGAGGTCCCGGCCGTGAGAGACACGAAGGCCGGGTGACACTCCTCCGCGCCGCCGACGTCTCGCTCTCCTTCGGGAGCCGCACGCTCTTCCACCACCTCACGCTGGTGGTGGAGGAGGACGAGCGCGTCGGCCTGGTGGGCGTGAACGGCTCGGGCAAGTCCACCCTGATGCGCATCCTCGCCGGCGAGCTCCGGCCCGACGCAGGCGAGATCCAGCTCCGCCGCGGCGCGCGGGTGGCGTTCCTGCCCCAGGAGCCGGCGTTCGCCGAAGGGGCCACCGTCTCCGGCGAGCTCTCCGTCGCGCAGGCGCCGCTCCGCGAGGCGCTGGAGCAGCACCACGCGCTCGCGCACCAGCTCGGCTCGCTCGGCGGCGAGGCGCAGGCGCGCGCCACGGCCCAGCTCGCGAGCCTCGCCGATCGCATCGAGTCCCTGGGGGGCTGGGATACCGAGCACCACGCGCGCACCCTGCTCGACCGGCTCGGGGTGAAGGAGTGGGACCACCCCCTGGCCCAGCTCTCCGGCGGGCTCCGCAAGCGAGTGGCCATCGCCCGGGCGCTGCTCTCCCGCCCAGAAATTCTCTTATTGGACGAGCCCACGAACCACCTCGACGCGGACACCGTGGAGTGGCTCGAGGACGCGCTGGACGTGCTTCCCGGCTCGCTGCTGCTGGTGACCCACGACCGGTACTTCCTCGACAGCCTGGTGGACCGGATCGTCGAGATGCAGCCCGGAGGCGGTCTGGTCTCGTACCCCGGGAACTACCAGGCGTACCTCGAGCAGAAGCTCGCCGCCGAGGAGGAGGCCGCGCGGGCGGAGCACAAGCGCGGCCGGTGGGTCGCGCAGGAGGTGGCGTGGCTCCGGCGCGGCCCCGAGGCCCGGCGGACGAAGAGCCGCGCCCGGATCGAGCGCGCCCGGCGGCTGATGGCCGAGCCGCGCTTCCGGCGCCCGCGGGTCCCCGAGCTGCAGCTGGCCGAGGCCCCCCGGCTCGGGCACACGGTGATCGAGGCCAGGGACGTCACGTTCGGCTGGCCCGGTCGGGAGCTCCTCCGGGACGTGTCGCTGCTCGTGCAGTCCGGGGACCGCGTGGGCATCGTCGGTCCGAACGGCGCGGGAAAGACGACTCTGCTGCGCGTGCTGCTCGGCGAGCTGCCGTCAGGGCGCGGAACGGTGGCGCGCGGACGGACGGTGCGGGTGGCGCACTTCGACCAGGGCCGGGAGTCGCTGGACCCCGAACAGACGGTCTACGAGGCCGCGTCGGCCGAGGAGCAGGTCGAGCTCGGCGGGAGGACCGTCGCCTTGCGCGACTACCTGGACGACCTGCTCTTCCCAGTCCCGATGCAGCGGATGAAGGTCGCCGCGCTCTCGGGCGGCGAGCGGAACCGGCTGCTCCTCGCCCGCCTGTTCCTCCACGGGGCCAACCTCCTCGTCCTCGACGAGCCCACCAACGATCTGGATCTCCCGACCCTGAACGTGCTCGAGCGGCTCCTGCTCGGATTCACCGGCGCCACCCTGCTGGTGACACACGACCGCTACTTCCTGGACAAGGTGGCGACCCGGATCGTCGCCCTGGAGGGCGACGGAAGGGTTGTCTCCTGGCCCGGGAACTTCACCACCTACCGCTCGCTCCGGGCCCAAGCCAGCCCCGGGGTCGAGCCGTCCGAGGAGAGACGCAACTCGACTGGTCCGGCTGCACCCGCCCCCGAGGCTGCGCGGCCGAAGCGCCTGGGATACCAGGCTCAGCGAGAGCTCGACGGCATGGAGGCGGCGATCGAGGCGGCAGAGGCCCGGCGCGCAGCGGCCGAGGCAGAGCTGCTGCGCCCCGAGGTCTACTCGGACGGGCGACGTGCGGCCGATGCGCAGGCGGCCCTCGCCGCGGTCACCGCGGAGGTGGACCAGCTGTACGCGCGCTGGGCCGAGCTCACATCGCTCGCGTGACTGCTCGCCCGCCGAGTCGCCGCGAGCTGACACGGCGCGGACGACGACACACCCGCTCCTCGTTGCTGGCATCGAGATGGGAAGGGGCGCATCGCTGCTCGGCATCCCACCCAGCACGAGGAGTCCACGACATGGCACAGAACGAGGGAATGGAAGCAGCCGGACCGAGCGGAACCACGGGCTCGAGGACCTCCGGGTCCGAGAGCAGTGGGGCGAGGACTTCCACCCCGGAGAGCACCGGGACCCGGAGCTCACCGTCGACGAGCGGTGAACAGGGACGCGCGCCGGACCAGACGTCGACGGTCGCCATCACCGGCCGCGAGCAGCAGCCAGGCCAGTCCGGAAGCCGTCTTTCGCGCCGCGACGTCTGGGATGACCCGTTCGGGGGCTTCTTCGGAGTCAGCCCGTTCGCGCTCTTCCGGAAGCTGAGTGACGACATGGAGCGGGTCTTCTTCGGCGGCGGGCAGGGGCTGGGCGCAGTGGGCTTCGGCCAGCGCTTCATCCCGAACGTCGACGTCGAGGAGCGGGACGATCGGATCGTCGTCCGCGCCGATCTGCCCGGAGTCAAGCTGGACGACTTCCGCGTGGAGATCGAGGACGACGCGCTGGTGCTCCAGGGCGAGCGACGGAGCGAGCGCGAGGATACCCGGGGCGGAGTCCGCCGCTTCGAGCGCAGCTACGGCACCTTCCGCCGCGTCATCCAGCTGCCCCGCGGCGCGAATCCCGAGGCCGCCGAGGCGAAGTTCGAGAACGGAGTCCTGG
This sequence comes from Myxococcaceae bacterium, assembly GCA_035646995.1. Taxonomy (GTDB): domain Bacteria; phylum Myxococcota; class Myxococcia; order Myxococcales; family Myxococcaceae; genus RPRB01. The sequence goes on along the minus strand of DASROG010000568.1, from coordinate 5,144 downwards.
AGATCGACATCCCCCTGCAGCAGCAGTCGCAGAGCCGTCGCGTCGAGGTGAAAGCGAGGAGCGGCGGCACAAGCACGAGCTCCGGCGCGAGTTCGGGAAGTAGCACCGAGACCACGCGGCACTGAGCGTTCGCGCGCGATCGAACTCTCCTTCAGCGCGCGCCGACTCGACTCCGGTTCCTCCGCACCCGTGGGTGAGTGCGGAGGACCTGTGACCCAGGCCCGACTCGCTCGCGGTCTTTCAGTGGGGCTCGCTACGACCCGGAGGGCACGGCGAGCTCGGGGTACACGCGGGCATCCCCGACCCTCGGCACGCCGCGTGGACGTCGGACCCAGCCGTTCATCACCAGCGTGAGCCGGAGCTCGCCGCGTTCCGGCAACCGGCCGGCGGGGACCCCGTTCCGCGCATCCAGGACGCCGTGGGTGAGCCCCCCGTCGAACGCCACGAAGCGGTTCGGACGCGGCCCGACCAGGTCCGCGTCCAGCGGGAGCGGGACGGACGCCGGGTTCCGCTCGTCGGGCGCCTGCCGGGTCACGGCGAGCGCCCCGCCTCGCACCCGGTTCAGGAACAGGACCGACGACAGACGAGGATGGCGCTCCGGCCCGCCGGCCAGGGCGAGCCGCTCGTCGCGGTCGCGATGGAAGTCGACCTGCACGTCGTGGGTCCACATCCGGGAGAGCCACCACTCCACGCCGCGGGCCCCTGCATCCCGGAACGACGCGCCCAGGGAGAGGATCGCGAGCTCCGGAAGCGCCGACGGCCTTCCCTCGAGCGGGAACCAGAAGGTGGTCTCGTACGTTCGACGGATCCTCCTCGTTCCGAGCGCCGTAACCCCGCGCCTGAGCCTGCGGAACAGCGTGGGCGGCAGCGCGCCGTCCATCACCTGGACGAGCCGCTCGGGGCGTGCGGGGGACCGGGCCACGTCAGAGCAGGCTCAGGACGGCGCCGGCGAACGCCTCCGGCGCCTCCTGGGGAAGGTTGTGCCCCGCCCCCGGCACCACCTGGTGCGCCCGGAGATCGCGGAACCTGGGCGAGGGGGGCGAGGGAGGATCGACGCCGTCGTCGGCGCCGGCCAGGGTGACGGTGGGAACGACGATCTCCGGCTGCGGGGCAAGGCGGTGCTCCAGCTCGTCGAAGGCAGGATCCCCGCGAACGAGGCCGAAGCGGTGGCGGTACGAGTGGATCACCACCTCGACGAAGTCGGAGGACTCGAACGAGGCGGCGGTCCGCTCGTACTCCTCGGCGGTGAAGCTCCAGCTGGGCGACCAGAGGCGCCAGAGCAGCCGGCAGAACGCCTTGCGGTTCCGCTCGAGTCCGCGCCTCCCCCGCTCGGAGTGGAAGTAGAACTGGTACCAGAACCGGTGCTCCGCCTCGGGGTCATGGGGCTCTCCGGATCGGGCGATCGCCTGGATGTTGTAGCCGTTCACCGAGACGAGTCCCTGCACCCGCTCGGGCCACAGCGCTGAGACGATGCAGGCCGCGCGACCGCCCCAGTCGTAGCCAGCGACGATGGCCCGGTCGATCCCCAGCGCGTCGAGGAAGGCGAGGAGGTCCGCGCCGAGCGCGCCCTGCTGCCCGGAGCGCATCGTGTCCGCGGAGAGGAAGCGCGTGGGGCCGAAGCCACGCAGGTAGGGGACGAGCACCCGGCAGCGTCCGCCGAGACGGTCCACGACGCCGTCATAAGCCCGGACGTCGTAGGGGAAGCCGTGCAGCAGGACCACCGGGCTCCCCTCGGGAGTCCCTGCCTCCTCGAAGGCGATCTCCAGCACCGGGGTGCGGATCCGCTTCAGCATCGACCCCCTCCTCGGGTGGCGAACTGCGGATGCGCGAGCACGGCCTGCTCGAGCTCGGGAGTCAGCACCGTCACGCCGTGCGGAGGCCGCGCGCTCGAGCGACGCCAGCGCTGGAGCCAGCGAGCGCCGAGCGGCACCTCGAGGACCCCCGGCCCGTCACTCGCCACGGTGGTCTCCTTCTTCACCGCCGCGGCGGCTCCCGCTCCCACCCAGAATCCGGCGAGCAGCAGGGTCACCCGGGTCCGGGTCGATGCGCTGTAGGTGGAGAGGATGCCGCCGGGGGCGAGTGCCATCCGGAAGCGCGCCAGCGCGTCGACGTTCCAGATCTCCGGGTTGACCTCCGGCGAGAACGGATCGAAGCAGATGACGTCCTGGGGCTCCGCGAGCAGCGGCAGTGACTGGAGCGCATCCCCCTTCAACCACGTCCACCGCAGGCCCGGGACCTCGACGTCCCCTCGGTCGAGGAGGGTGCGCAGCAGATCCCCGTGCGCCGCCTGGACCGGAAAGCGGGACGGCTCGGAGAGCGCGAGCCTCAGGGGTCCGTCGTCCTGCTCCAGGCTGCTGAGGTGGAGCACCCTGCCCTTCACCCGCCACGCACACTCGAGCACCGCCAGGGCGTTGTTCGCCGCGCCGAGTCCCACGTCCAGCACACGGAGCGGCGTGGACTCCGATGCCGCCAGCCGTTCCGCCAGCCTCGTCTGCTCGACGTAGAGGAGCTCCGCCTCACGCCGCGGGCCGAGCCCGGGGTGCATGATCTCCCCGGTGCGGCGGTCCCGGATGCTGACCTCGCCGTTCCCCAGCACGACCGTCTCGAAATCGCTCAGGCCCACAGCGCTCGCATCTCTTCCGCCAGCGCGGCGAACCGCCCACCGAGGATGGCCTCCCGAATCCGGGACATCAGCACCTGGTAGTGCCTCAGGTTGTGGATGGAGAGGAGCCGGCTCCCGAGCGCATGCTTGCCGCGCATCAGGTGATGGACGTATGCGCGCCCGTGGCGAATGCAGCACACGGAGTCACAGGTCGGATCGAGCGGAAGCTCCTCCAGCCGGTGGACCATCCGGGTGATCCGCAGGAGCCCCTGGAAGGTGTAGGCGTAGCCCTGCTGGGCCATCTTGGTGGGGATGATGCAGTCGAACATGTCGATGCCCCGCTCCACCGCCTCGATCAGGTCCAGCGGCGTGCCCACCCCCATCAGGTAACGCGGCCGATCTGCCGGGAGCTGTCCGGCGACCCGGGCGGTCATCGCGTCCCGGTGCGGCTTCTCCTCCCCGACGGCGAGCCCACCGATCGCGAAGCCGTGGAACGGCAGCTGGGTGAGGAACGCGACGCTCGCGTCCCGGAGCTCGGGGTGGATTCCGCCCTGGACGATGCCGAAGAGCGCCTGGCCGGTCTCGTGCTCCTGCGCTGCCTCCAGGCTCCGGACCGCCCAGCGGTGGGTTCGCTCCATGGCCTCGCGCGCCGGCTCGAGATCCGCCCGCGCGTCGTGCACCACGTCGAGCACCATCATGATGTCCGAGCCCAGGGCCTGCTGCATCGCGATGCTGCTCTCGGGCGAGAGGAGCTGCCGGCTGTTGTCGTGGAAGCTCCGGAAGTGGGCACCGCGCTCGGTGATCTCCCGGTCCTCTGGAAGGCTGAAGATCTGATAGCCGCCCGAGTCGGTGAGCACGCATCCATCCCACCCCATGAAGCGGTGGATGCCGCCCAGCCGCTCGAAGACCTCCCGCCCGGGCCGGAGCATCAGGTGGTAGGTGTTGCCGAGGAGGATGCGCGCTCCGGCCTCGCCGGCCTCGTCAACGCTCACGTGGCGGAAGGCCGCGTGGGTGGCCACGGGCATGAAGACCGGGGTCGGCACGTCGCCGCGACGGGTGTGCAGCACACCGGCCCGGGCGAGCCCATCCATCCGCTCGAGGGTGAATCGCAAGGTGCTCAATGCTCGCCCGGCACCCTGCCCCAGGCGCGACGGCGACGCCAGGGCCGCCGCTGCTAGGGTGCCCTGTCCCGATGCCCGCCCTCGCCGATCTCCTGCCGCCCGAGCCGACGTCCGATCCGGACCTTCTGCTGGAGCGCTTCCTGGCCTGGGTGCAGAGCACCGGTCTCACGCTCTACCCCGCCCAGGAGGAGGCGCTCCTGGAATTGCTGGCGGGGAAGCACGTCCTCCTCGCGACGCCGACCGGTTCGGGCAAGTCGCTGGTGGCCATCGCCCTGCACTTCAAGGCGCTCGCCGAGGGCAAGACCTCCTTCTACACGGTGCCGATCAAGGCGCTGGCCAACGAGAAGTTCTTCACCCTCTGCGAGCTGTTCGGGGCCGAGCGGGTGGGAATGCTCACCGGCGACGCGAGCATCAACCGCGGTGCGCCGATCGTCTGCTGCACCGCCGAGGTGCTGGCAAACCTCTCGCTGCGAGAGGCGGAGCCGCGCGTCGACGCGGTGGTGATGGACGAGTTCCACTACTACGGGGACCGCGATCGCGGCGTCGCCTGGCAGATCCCGCTGCTCACGCTGCCCCGCGCGACGTTTCTCCTCATGTCCGCCACCCTCGGGGACACCACCGCCATCGAGCAGAGCATCCGCGACCTCACCGGCCGCGAGGTCGCCTCGGTCCGCAGCGGCCAGCGCCCCGTCCCGCTGGAGTACGAGTACCGCGAGACGCCGCTGCACGAGACGCTGGAGGACCTGGTCCAGGGCGGGCGCGCGCCGGTCTACCTCGTCAACTTCAGCCAGCGCGCCGCCGCCGAGCAGGCGCAGGCGCTCACCTCGGCGAACGTCACCACCCGCGAGGAGAAGGAGGCGCTCCGGGCCGCGCTCACTGACGCCCGGTTCGACTCGCCCTTCGGCAAGGACATGAAGCGGCTCCTCTCTCAGGGGATCGGCCTGCACCACGCCGGGCTCCTGCCGAAGTACCGGCTGCTCTGCGAGAAGCTCGCCCAGGCGGGCATCCTCAAGGTGGTCAGTGGCACCGACACGCTCGGGGTCGGGGTGAACATCCCCATCCGTACCGTGCTCTTCACCCAGCTCAGCAAATACGACGGAGAGAAGACCGCCCAGCTCACCGCGCGGGATTTCCACCAGATCGCCGGGCGCGCCGGCCGGAAGGGGTTCGACGACAAGGGGTGGGTGGCGGCCCAGGCTCCCGAGCACGTCATCGAGAATCTCCGGCTCGGGCAGAAGGCAGCGGCCGGGAAGAAGGTCGTCCGCAAGCAGCCGCCGAGGGGCTTCGTCGGCTGGGACCGGCAGACGTTCGAGAAGCTCGTCGGCCGGCAGCCCGAGGCGCTGGTGTCGCGGTTCGACGTGACGCATGGCCTGCTCCTGAACCTCCTGCAGGCGGACCTGATGGAGCGAGGAGGTGGCTAC
>DASROG010000567.1:0-3339 GCA_035646995.1 Myxococcaceae bacterium | reverse complement strand
GTCGGGGAGGGCGTCTCCGGGATCGAGTCTGGTCAGGTCGTCGCTGCTCTACCGATCCATGGCGCCTACGCGGAGTTCGTCTGCCTGCCGCAACGTGCGCTGGTTCCGGTGCCACCGGGCCTGGACCCGGGGGAGGCTGTCAGCCTGATCCTGAACTACGTCACCGCCTACCAGATGCTGCATCGCTCGGCGGGGGTGAGAGCCGGTCAGCGGGTGCTGATCCACGGCGCGTCGGGTGGAGTCGGCACCGCACTCCTGCAACTCGGGCGCCTCGCCGGCCTCGAGATGTACGGGACTTGCTCCTCGCGAGGAGCGGCCGCGGTGAGGGAACTGGGCGGCGTCCCCATCGATTACCAGCACCAGGACTTCGTCGAGGAGATCCACCGCCTCACCAGCGACGGCGTGGATGTCGTCTTCGACGGCCTGGGCGGCAAGCAGATCTGGCTCTCCCGGAAGGCGCTGCGTCGTGGCGGAAAGGTCGTGGCCTACGGACTGACTGCCTCACTGCAGGGAGGACGGCTCGCGTCAGGTCGTTCGGGCGGACGTCGCAACCGCCTGGGTCCCATCGCCGTCTTCGTGGTCTACATCCTTGCCAGCTGGAGCCTCCCGGGACGGAGACGGGTGGTCCCCTACAGCATCCAGTGGCTCGAACGGCTGAGGCCGGCACTGTTCCGGCAAGATCTCACCGCGCTCTTCGAGCTTCTGCGAGAGCGGAAGATCAGGCCGCTTATCGCGGCCCGATTCCCTCTCGCCGAGGCCAGACAGGCGCAGGAGGTGCTCGGGAAGGGCGGAGTGATCGGCAAGATCGTGCTCGCGGCGTGACGGGAACTCGAGCGGCGGATGCAGGTGACGGGTGGCGACGGGTGAACGCGCGCTCTGACACCGGCTTCGAAGCCCGGCGCTCCCTACCACGTGGACGCGCGACGGTGAAACGCTCGGGCTCACCCCTGGCCGTCGAGCGTGCCAAGGAGCTCGTCGATGCCGAACGGCTTCAGGAGCACTCCCAGGACCGTCAACGGAAGATCGCCCGGAGTCGCGGCGTGGCTCGCCGACAGGAGGATGACCCGGAACCCGGTCGCATCGTGGCGCAGGGAGAGATGCTCCAGAAACGCGCGCCCGCCCATCGGAGCCATGAACCAGTCGAGGAGGACGATGCAGGGGCGGGGGATCCCATCCTCCTCGATCAGTCGCAGCGCATCTGCGCCGTCGCTGGCGGTGAACACACGCCGGCCCGAGCCCTCCAGGACGTCGGCAACGAGCTCCCGGAGGTCGCGGTCGTCGTCCACCACCAGGACCGCGCGGGCAGAGGTCCCGTCGGCCATGGCGGCCAAGAGCTAAGACGGCTCACGCGGCTGTCAAGCGAGTGTGGCGAACGGAGGGTCCCGGGGCCCGGACACCCCCCGGGCCCCCTCCCCCGGTGCGGACGAGGGCCGGGACGACGCCCATTTCGGCAGGATGAGACGGAAGGTGGTCCCCGCACCGGCCGAGGAGCTGACCTCGATGGTCCCCCGGTGGGCCTGCGCGACGTGCCAGGCGATGTAGAGCCCGAGCCCCACGCTCCCGTCGAGCGCCCCTGGGCGGACCCCGCGCCGGAACGGCTCGAACAGGCTCTCTCGTTGCTCGCGGGGGATGGGCTCCCCGCCGTTGCTGATCGAGACCCGGACCTGCTCGGTGCCGCCCTCGACCTCCACGCGAACCTGTGAGCCGGGCGGGCTGTGCTGAAGCGCGTTCCCGAGGAGGTTCCCCAGCGCCTGGCCGACGCGGACGTTGTCCCACTCGCCGGACCCGTCTCCGTGGCCGGTGACCCTGATGCGTCCGGGATCAGCGACCGACACCTCCTCCACCGCTCGCTCGACGAGGAGGTGCATGTTGCTCGCCTCCCGGCTGATGGGCAGCTGCTGGCCCGCTCGCAGCAAGGTGAGGTCGAGCAGACCTGCAATCAGCTGGTGCATGCGCTCGGCCGAGCGAGCCATCCGGGTGACGGTGCGCAGCTGGTGCTCGGACAGCGTGGACCGCGCGAGGAGGTCCACCCCGAGGCGAATGGAGGCGAGCGGGTTGCGGAGGTCGTGGCTGACGATGCCCAGGAGTCGCTGCTCGAACTGGTGGGCCTCCTGGAGCGCGCGCTCGGCCTGCTTCTGGGCGGTGATGTCGAGCACGAAGGCCACCCCGCTGGCCGTCTCGCGGTCGACCACCGCCGAGCCGCCGAAAATCCAGATCCGGCTCCCGTCCGTGCGGATGAGCTGCTTCTCGAACGAGCTGCTCCGTCCGGTGGACGCGAGCTCCGCGGCCGTCCGCGCGTCCGCCTCGGCGAACTCGGGCGGGGTCATCGCCTTCCCGCTGATGCCACCCTCGGGCACCCCGGAGTCGGGTGGATACCCGAGCATCTCCAGGAGGCGCCGGTTCGCGCCGACGATCCGGTCTCCCCTCCACTCGGCGATGCCGAGCAGGCCCGCGTCCGAGAGACGCCGGAGCTGCTGCTCGGTCCGCTCCAGCTGCCGCCGCGCCTGGACCCCGGCGGTCACGTCCACTGCGCAGGAGAGGACACCTTCGACCCGGCCCCGGGCGTCCCGGAGCGGGGTGTACGTCGCGTCGACGTAGCTCTCCTCTTCCCTTCCTCCTTCCCGTCGATAGCGCACCCGCTGCTCGGTGAGCACGAGCGACTCACCGGTGCGGTAGACCCGCTCGACGCGTTCGAGCAGGTCCTTCCCCTCCCGATCCCCGAGCACCTCCCGCATCGGGCGGCCGACCAGTGGCGAGTCCGAGAGCCGCTGCGCGCCGGGGGAGACGAAGTCGTAGACCAGGTCCGGGCCCCGGTACGTGACCACCGCCACGGGTGCGTGGGCGAAGAGCGAGAGCAGGCGGTCGCGCTCCGTGCGCAGCTGGATCAGCAACAGCTCCCGGTCCTTCATCCGCCGGCGAAGAAGGACGATGGACAGGGTGAAGGCGGCCTGGATGAGGATGAACGCCAACCCGGCCCCGATCGCCCCCGGTGTGCGGGTGAGCACGCCCTCGGGCGGCATCGACAGAAGATTGCCGGTCAGCGCCGCGACGAGCACCGCCGTCCAGGCCACGCGCAGCGATCGGGAGAACCACGCCACCACCGGCAGGACCAGGTGGAAGGACATGTACGGCGTGACCTGTGCGACGGCCGGCGCCAGCGCATTGAATGCCGCGGCCAGGCCGATCCCCAGTGCCGCGGCGAGCCAGCCGGAGGCACGGGGCGTGGAGCCCGCCGAAAGGGACGAGGCGTCGGTCGTCACCCCGACCATTCTGGGCACTGGGTGGGCACCCTGCCGGCGAGGCTTTCCAGCACTGAACACCGGCGGTGGGGGCCCGCCC
>DASROG010000566.1:0-5983 GCA_035646995.1 Myxococcaceae bacterium | reverse complement strand
GCGGAGGCGGGCGCTCCACCTCGATCATCACCAGCTCGGTGGTCTTCTTTCGAGGGACGGCGGGCACCGGGGTGACCGTCAGCCAGGCCAGGACCCCGGCGTGCACCGCGAGCGACACACCGACGAATCCCCAGAGCCACGCGGCTCGGCGGGGCGACCCGGGAGCGATGAGGACCGCCTCGCTCACGGCCTCGGGGACGCGGCCTGCGCGTCCTTCTCGATGTTGAGCGCGAACCTGGCGATGCCCTCGCCCTTCACCAGGTCGATGAGGTGCATCACCCGCCCGTAAGGGAGCGACTGGTCGGCGCTGATGATCGCCCGGGTGTCGGGGTCCTGCTTCACTCCCTCCGCCACCTTCGCTCGCAGGCCCGCCTCGTCGGTCACCGTCCCATCCACGTAGAGGGTGCCGTTCCGGTCCATCACCACGTTGACCAGCCCCTGGACCGTGCTCCCGGCGTTTGCCGCTCGCGGGAGGTCCACCTCCATCGTCTCGCGAACGATGAAGTTGGCGGTCACCATGAAGATGATGAGGAGCACCAGGACGATGTCCACCAGCGGAGTGACGTTGATCCCGGTGATCTCGTCGTCGTCGTCCTGACCGAAGATCGCCGCCATGATCCTAGCCCTCGACCACGCCGCGGACCGGGCGGCTGGGCGCGGCGGCATCGGTCCGGGGGTTGCGCGCGGCGGCCACCAGCGCGTGAGCGAGCGCCTGGGCGCGGGTCACGCGGTTCTTCAGCGCCCGGGTGAAGAGGTTGTAGGCCACCACCGCCGGGATGGCGACCGCCAGACCCACCGCGGTCGCAACCAGCGCCTCGGAGATGCCGGTCATCACCGTCTGCTGGATGGCCGAGCCACGGATGGCCACCGCTCCCAGGTCGTGGAAGGCCTTGATGATGCCCAGCACCGTCCCGAAGAGCCCCACGAACGGGGCGTTGCTCCCCAGCGTGCCCAGGAAGGAGAGGAAGCGCTCGTACCGCGGCCGCTCCGCCGCCATGGTCGCGGCCATGACCTCCTCGACCATCGCCGGGCCCTGTGACAGGACGGCGAGCCCCTGCTGGACGATGCGCGCCTCCAGCGCCCGCTGGCCGTCGACCAGAGGCCGGAGCCCGTCCAGCTCGCCGTGGGAGAGCCGCTGCGCGATCTCCTCGGCGTGCTGCAGCCTCCGGGCGCGGAAGAACACTGCTCGCTCGAGGATGACCGCGAGGGAGGCCACGGACAGCGCCACCAGCAGCCAGAGCACCCATTCCGCGGAGGAGAGGGTGACCCGGAGCAGCTTGCTGGTGAGCCAGCCCACGTCGGCCAGCGCGAGGACGGTGAGAGTCATGGGGATGGAGTCGTCGCCCTCGTAATCGGCCGGAAGGAGGTCTTCAAGCGGCCGCCCCGGAGAACGCCCGGGGCGTCGTCGATCATCCAGGCCCTAGTAGTCCCGCGTCCAGACGATGTCCGCCGACCCCGACTTGGCGTCGCCGTAGGTTGCCTCGAAGCTCCACCGGGGGAGGAACTGGTACTCCAGGCGTACCGCGTTGGAGTTCTCGTACTTCGTGGGGTCCGCGCCCACCTTGCCGGCATAGCCCACGTAGAGGTCGTCGGTGACGTACTTGCCCGCCTCGAGGGTCGAGCCCTGGAGCAGGCCCTCGTCGCCGGCCTCGATCGAGAGCACGTCGAGACCGACCTTGTCGCTGACCGCGGTCTTCAGCTGCGAGGCGGCGAGCGAGCCGAGCACCGAGACGGCCTGGGTCGAGCCGATCTCCGAGCCGCCGCTGCCGCGCTTGAGATTCGTCCGCCCCGTCGCGAGGAGGGTGTAGATCTCCGACTCGGTGAGCGGGGGCTCGCTGGTGGGAACCAGCTGGATCTCTCCGGCCTGTCCCTGGACGTTCATGGACACCTTCACCCCGGCCTTCACGTTGTTGTAGACGGCCGTGACGTTGAGCCCCGGCTCGGTCGGGGGTCCGGTGAAGCGCACCACGCTGTTCTTCTGGAAGTCGAAGCGGCGCCCGATCACGTCGAGGCGTCCCCGGATGATGCGCACCTCGCCGAAAAGGTCGGTCTCCTCGCCGATCTCGACGCGAAAGTCCGGGCTCAGCCCCACCTCGACGTTGAGGTCCTGCCCCTTGATCCAGAGGTTCTTGGTCGCGTCGAGCACGACCACCACCTTGGTCGGCCGTGCCTCCTCGGGCACGGGACCTCCGAGCCCGAGCGCGACCTCGGCCTCGCGGTCCCTGGCCAGGACCTTCCGGGCGCGCTTGGGGTCCACTGGCTTGCCGTTCTTCAGGAGGATGATGTCGTCCGGGCGGTTCAGGCTCTGGAGGTCACGCCGGGTCTGCGTCGGCAGCTCCACGTGCGCCTCCGGGATGTGGACCTTGTCGAGCTCGATGTGGCCCTTCCGGGCGGTGCCGTCGAGATTGGTCCGCAGGCTCAGCGTCGCGACCAGCTGGTCGTCGGTGAAGATGGGGAAGTCCTTCGTCTCTCCGTTGGCCTTGACGGTCCACAGTGGTCCGTCGCGCGTCCCGAGCGCGGTCAGCTTCAAGGTGCCCGAGTCGGTGTGGGCCTCCAGATCGTCCAGCGAAACGCGGTCGTTGCTCGCGTTCACGAGCAGGTGCACGCGCCGGTACTCGCCGAAGCCGGAGAGGCCGAGGAGGCCGTCCTTCCACTCGAGCTTCCCTTGTGCCTGGGGAGCGGCCACCGTGCCGCTCGCCCGCGCGTCGATGTCCAGCGTGCCGGCCACCTTGCGGAGGGTGGTGGTGAAGCCAGTGAGGAAGGCCAGGTCGAACTTCTGAGCGGTCAGCGTCGCCTGGATGGGGGCGCTGCTCGGCTTCAGGCCGCGGCGCACCGCCGGGAAGGAGAGGTCCAGGTCCGCGCGGGCCTCGAGGGTCAGCGCACCTCCGTTCACGGACTCCAGGGCCGCGTGGAGCTGGCTCCTCGCCTGGCGATAGTCGAGCTTCACCTCGGCCTTGCCCAGCGGCGTGTCTCCGGCGCCCAGCTGGGCGGTGCGGGCCTCGGCGACGAGGGTGGGCGCCTGGAGCGAGCCCGCACCCTGCACGGTGGCCTCCAGCGTGCCACGGAGCCGTCGCGCGAGCCGGCCCTCGCCCACCACCACGGGGAGGCGGGACAGGTCGAGCGGGCCGAACTTCCCGTCCAGCTTCACGGGCACGTCGTCGAACGTCTTCCGGGCCTGGAGGCTGGCCGGGGAGGTGCTCACGTCGAGCTTCACGTTGGCCAGGGCGCCGTGCGCGTCCTTCGCCTCGAGCACCGCGGTGATGGCCTTCTGGGCCTCGACCTTGAGGCTGACGTCGGTGGGGTCCATCGGGGGGGTCTGGAGCTGCTGGCCTTGCACCGTCAGCTCACCACTGGGCGCGCTCACCGTGCCCTGCAGGTCGGCGCTGAGAGAGACCGCCCCGCTCACGTCGCGGGGGATCAGCTCGGCCTCGCGGAGCGGCTTGAGCTGCAGCCCGGCGATCCGCGCCCGGGCCTGCAGCGCCGCGGTGCGCAGCGTCTCGGCGGGCCGGGCGTCGGACACCAGCCGTGCCAGCGACCGGCCCACCGAGGCCTGCACGTCGACGGTGCCCTGGAGCGCGGTCCCCTTCGCAGAGACCGACAGGTTGCCCTTCTCCGGCCCGTCAACCGTCACCGTCAGGTCGGTGGGCGGCAGCTTGCGGTAGCGCACCCCCTGAGTGCGGGCAGAGGCCTGGAGCACCGGGGCATCGGCGTAGCCCGAGAGGTCGACGTTCAGCTCGGCGCTCCCGCTCACCTCCGGCTTGTCCGCCTCGCACCCGCGGGTGATGAGCTTCATCCGCACCGCCGTGCAGATGACCTGGCCCAGGTCGAAGGCGGGCATGCCGATGCGGGCCTTCACCGGCTCGTGCCGGCGCCGCCGGAACGCATCCACCGGGAGGTCCACGTCAGCGCTGAGCTCGGTGCCCAGCCCGCGCGCCTGGAGCTGGGCCTTGGCGCGCCGCGCGACCCAGGAGCCGTTTCCCTTCAGGAAGAGGTGCTGCACCTTCCCGGCGGTGACGTCGTTCGCGTCCACGGTGGCCTCGACCGCCGGGTCGGAGAGGGGGCCTCGCGCACGGGCGTCGAGGGTCACCCGCCCGGCCAGCGAGAGGCTGGGAGGGAGCAGGGCGCGCGGGAGCTTCCCCAGGTCCAGCGCCTGCAGGCCCACGCTGGCGTCGACCCGGTTGCCGCGCTTCCACCCGCCGAGGCGAATGGCCTGGGTCTGATCCTCCGCCACCAGGCGCATCGGCTCGAGCGACAGGTCGTCGGCCGCGAAGCGGAGGTGCGTCGGCGCCTCCAGCGTCCAGCTCGCCTCGGGATAGCGTAGGGCGAAGGCCTCCATCTGCAGCCCCCGCCGGTCCTCGTCGGCGGTTCCACCGAGGTGCAGCTCGAGCGGCAGCGTTCCGCCGATGCCGGCATGCAGGTCGAGAGCGCGGCCGCGGGTGAGGAAGGAAAGACTCACCGGCTTCAGCGTGCGCTCTCCCAGGCGGAGCTCCTGGGCGCTCACGCGCGCGTTGGAGTCCAGCACCCGGTCGATGTCGGCCACGTGGGCTGATACGACGAGCGACCGCGCGCGGATGTCGCTGACCCGAAGCGAGGGGAAGTTCCCCTCGACGCCCACGCCCGGATGCCGCATCGGGCCGGTGGCCTCGACGTGAAGCGTTCCGGAGCCTGCCAGCGGAGGAAAGCGCGAGGCCGAGAGGCTGCCGAACGTCCGTCCCAGCAGAGCGAGGTCGGTGGCCTCCGCATCCAGCGACGCCTGCATGGCCCGGGGGGTGCCCTTGCCGCGGCCCTGGACTCGCAGGCCCGGGAGGATTGCCCGGAGCTCGCGGACGTCGAACGTTCCCCGGTCCGCGGTCGCGTGCAGCTCCACCGGACCGACCTTCGCGTTGCGCACCTGGCTCGGAGGGACCGAGAGGTCCACCGCGCCGGTGAGCGTCTCCAGGCTCTTGCCGCCCCCGCGCACGTCCGCGGTGAGCGCGAGGTCGCTCGCCGGCCCGTCGGTGAGTAGCTGGGCGAGGTTGACGTGTCGCAGCTCGAGATGTCCCTGGTCGACCCGGGACGCCTTCACGTCACCGCGCGCCCGCAGGGCGAGCTCGGCGCTGCCGGCCCGGCCTCGCAGATCCGCCCGCGCGGCATCGCCGTCGAGACCCCCCTCGCCCGACAGCTCCACCGGGACGCTGGGTGTCCACGCCGGGCTGAGGGCCCTGCCCACCGCCGGCGGAACGACCAGCCGCTCCAGCCGCGCCTGCAAGACGGATCCCTTCGTGCTTCCCGTGGCCTTCAGCACCAGGCCGGCGAGCCCGAGGTCCACCGCGGCCTCGAGCGCCTTCGGGTCGCCGGCGCCCCGCACCGAGAGCTGGAGCGGGCCCTTCACGGTCCCCGACACCGCGGCACGACCCTCCAGCCGCCCCTCGAAGGCGCTGGTGGGCCCGGCGTAGCGCCCCCCGGCCCGGAGCCCCAGCCCGGTCAGGGCCACCTGCCTGGCCTCCTCGCCCTTGCCCTGGACGAGCCGCACCGCGCCGTCGTCGAGCGCGAAGCTGTCCACCACGAAGGTGAAGGGAAGCGGCCCGGACGACGGCTCGGGCGGCTTCGGGTTCCGGGCGGCGATGGCCCGAGTGAGGTTCATCCCGTCCTCATCGACGGTGAGCCACAGCTCGGGATGCTCGATGCGGACCACCGAGAGCTGCACCGTCTTGCGGATCAGCGGAAGCAGCCGGGCGCGGACCTCGAGCAGGTCCACGTGTGCCACCCGCTCGCCCTCGGGCGTCTCCAGCGTGACGTCGCGGAGGACGATGTGGCCGCCGTGAACCTCCAGGGAACCGGCGCGGAGCTTCCCGGCGAGGGCCTCGTTGGCCGCCCGGAGCCCGAACGCCAGGACGCGGTCGCTCCCGCCTGGCGTCTGGACGTAGACCAGCACCCCCACCACCACGAGGACGACGAGGAGGAGCAGGCCCAGTACGCCGCGGACCAGCCAGCGGAGCCACCG
>DASROG010000565.1:0-7010 GCA_035646995.1 Myxococcaceae bacterium | reverse complement strand
GGGCTGGGTGGGGGGCAGCCCCGTTCCCCCGGACTGGGGGATCACCGTGCTCAGGGGCAGGAAGTCGTACTCGCCGTATGCGCCTCTCCCCTCGATGAAGAACCGCCAGAGAGGGGCGGGCTTCATGTCGAAGACCAGCCGCCCCCGGTGGAGGTACGAGACCTGCTGCACCTCCTGCCCGACCGGCTCGCGGAGGAGGATGAAGATCCGCGGCTCGTAAGCCAGCGACACGCTCCCCGTCCGCAGCGGGATGCGGAGCGCCGCCAGGGGATCGATCTCCAGATCGGTGACCGCCGTCCCCGGAGCGGAGCCTTCCGGCTGCCCGGCACGGAACTCGAGCCGAGCACCGAGCTCGAACTGCACCGGCTCCGGACGCTCGATGACCGCCTCCAGGGACGCGTCCTTGTCGGGCTCGGCCCCGATCAGCAGGGCGGCGACCACGCCCAGGGGCGCGAGAAGCAGCATCGGCTCGTCACTCCACGACCACGGTGTCCCCGGCGCGGAGCCGGAAGGCGGCGGCTTTTCCCGTGGCCTGGGTCAGCTCGTCGAACTGGAAACGGATCCGCGCCCGCTGGGGTGTCTCCCGGACGACGAAGATCCGGTCCCGTGAGGCGTACTGGGTGAACCCCCCGGCCGCCGCCAGGGCCTGGAGGACCCCCGTGCCGGCCGGGACCGCGTAGACCCCGGGCTTGTTCACCTCCCCGAGGACCGACACCGAGAAGGGGCGCGCCTCCTCCAGCGAGACGGTCACCACCGGCGCGTTGATGAACTCTTTGAGGCGCTGTTGCAGCTGCTGGGCGAGCGCGTTGGGGGTGAAGCCCGCAGCCACCACGTCGTTGAGGAAGGGGATGGAAATTTTCCCGTCGTCCCGCACCTTGGCCCGGGCGGACATGTCCGGCTGGTTGAACACCCGGATCTGCAGCACGTCGCCGGGCTGGATGACGTAACCGGTCGTCGTCGCCGGGGCGGGCGGCTCCTCGTAGGAGCTCACCGGGGTGTAGCTCCCGCCGGTGGCGCAGGCACCGAGAACGAGGACGAACAGCGCGCTCCCCACGGCACGGGCGGTACGCATGTGGACCGGCACGTACCATGTGCGCGCGAGCAGCAGCAACGGCCGCCGGTCCCGCCTCGGGCATTAGAGGATGTCGAAGACGGGTGTTCGCGTCAGGTGTTGCGGGGTCGCGGTGAGCGGGGGCGCGTCACACGAAGGTCACGCGCCGCGATCTCCCCCCGGCGCGCGGACAGGGTGCGTTGGACCCCATGGGTGTGCGCTACCTCATGCAGATTCACACAGAATGCGTTTGTGTGCGCGGTCGTGGTGCGAAAGACTCGCGCGTCGCTTTCGAACTGACTCGGTGGAACGCGCCGTCGTCGTCGCGCGCTGGAGAGTGGTTGGTGTCGATCAGCATTCATCGCTTTGCGCCCACGCCCGCCGCCAAGTTCGGGCTGGCGCTCGATCTCGCGGTTCTCGCCGGAAGCACCGTGGCGGCGACGAACGGACCGCTCGTGGTGCGCGCCTTCTGGGCAAGCTGCGCGCTGCTCGTCTTCTGGACCACCAGCTCCGTGGCGCACCACTACGCGCACGCCGCCGAGCGCCCGGCCTGGGAGGACGTGGTCCTCACGCTGCTGAACCTCCTCTCGGTGGCCACCGTGCTCGGAGTCGGCGGCATGCTGCTCGGCGGCTACACGCCCGACGTGCTGATCCTTCTGGCGCTGGCGCTCCCCGCGCAGGTGCTGCTCCGTCTCACCGTGTTCGCTTACGTGCGCGCGCGGACCCACCCTCCGCGCCAGGTCCTGATCGTCGGCACCGGCGCGCTGGGACGCATCACCGGCGAGGACCTGACGGGGCGCCGCGCTCAGTGCAGCTACCTGAGCTGGCCCGGGGAGAAGGTGCCCGAGCCGCTGCGGGGCCGGTACGTCGGCGAGTCCACCGATCTCTCCCGGGCGCTCCAGCAGGAGGTCGTCGACGAGGTGTACCTCTGCGGGCTTCCGCACCTCCAAGAGAGGGCGCTGCAGGCCGCGGTCGGGGCGTGCGAGACCATCGGCGTGCCGTTCGCGCTGCCGGCGTACACCGTGCGGCTCGGCCGAGCGCAGCCGGTGGCGAGCAAGGCGGTCGCCGATGGATTCCTCCACTACGTCACCGACCGGGTGCAACCCGAGGAGCGAGCGCTGAAGCGGCTCGTCGACATCGCCGGCGCGGCGGCTGCGCTCTGGGTGCTGTTCCCCTTCCTCCTCGTGGTGTCGGCGCTGGTGAAGCTCACCTCCCCGGGCACCATCTTCTTCCGTCAGGTGCGGGTGGGGCTGCACGGGAAGAAGTTCCACATGCTGAAGTTCCGCTCCATGGTCGCCGACGCCGAGGCTCTCAAGGCCAAGCTCGCGGCCCAGAACGAGCAGGCGGGTCCGGTGTTCAAGATGAAGCGTGACCCTCGGGTCACCCCGCTGGGACGCATCCTCCGCAAGTACAGCATCGACGAGCTGCCGCAGCTGGTGAACGTGCTGCGCGGGGACATGACCCTGGTCGGCCCGCGTCCACCGGTGCCGCAGGAGGTGGCGCTGTACGAGCCGTGGCAGCTCCGGCGGCTCTCGGTCCCTCCGGGCCTCACCTGCCTCTGGCAGGTCAGCGGGCGGAACGAGGTGGCCTTCGAGGACTGGATGTACCTCGACCTGCAGTACATCGATCACTGGAGCATGGGTCAGGACATCAACCTGCTGCTGAAGACGGTCCCCGCGGTGGTGAGCGGTCGCGGCAGTCACTGAGTCCACCGACGGCTGGACCGCCGGCGACGACCCGCGCGGCTCGCGTCGCGACTGGCACTGGTCGAGGATGCCTCCGGTAGATCGTCGGCGCCTGGGCACGCGGCGCGCACCTGTGGCGAGACTTCGTCGAGGTGAACGGCTTCCCCATCGCGACGCACCGGCGCGTCGTTGCGGCTCGGTCGTCAGGCTCCGCCGGCCATCGCGCTCGACGCACGGCTCGGGACGCCAGCGCCGACCCTGCAGTGAGGAGTGCCCAGGAGAGGACTCGAACCTCCATGCCTCGCGGCGCTAGACCCTGAATCTAGTGTGTCTACCAATTCCACCACCTGGGCGGTGTGGAGTCGGGCCTTATAGGAGGAGGCGGCTACCGTTTCAAGGGCCACTTCCCCTCGGCCTCGAGCCGGTGGCGGAGCTCCGGGTTCTCGTCGAGGAAGGCCTGGAGGGACTCCTGGGTGATGTCCACCTCCACGTCCTCGCTCCCCACCAGCGACTGGCAGGAGAGCCTGGAGTAGGCACGGACGTCGAACGCCTGGTCCAGCCGGTCTGCCTCGGCGTCCTCCTGCTCGGAGAGCGACTCCAGCCCCTTTCGCACCCAGACGTGGCAGGTCGAGCAGGCGCAGACCCCGCCGCAGGCGTGCCCCACCGTGGCCCCGCACTGCTCGGCCGCCTCGAGAATGCTCGTTCCCTCCGGGACCTCGATCGTCACGTCGTCGAAGGGGCTCCGGAAGCGGACGCGAGGCATTTAGACCTCGTCGACCCGGCGGCCCTCGAGCAGGGTTCCCACCGCCCGGTTCATGATCCGCTCGACGAACGGACGTGACACGTCGTCCAGAGCCTTGATCGCATCCGCCAGCGCCTGGGAGTCGGTCGCGGAGTCGCGGAGCTCCGCCACCCGGATGATGGCCGCCTCCACCTCGCGGCGCTCGTCGTCGGGGAGGAGATCGGAGAACGCGGCCAGCTGCTTCCGCGCGTCGTGGAGGATGCGGTCGGCCTCCACCTGCTGTTCCCGGAGCAGCCGGACGTGGACGTCCTCCTCGGCGTGCTCAATGGAGTCGAGCAGCATCCGCTCGATCTCCTCGTCGGTGAGGCCGTGGGTCGGCTTCACGGTGATCGCCTGGCTCACCCCCGTGCTCAGCTCCTTCGCCGAGACCGAGAGGATGCCGTCGGCGTTCACCTCGAACCGGACCTCCACCCGCGCCATCCCGGCCGGCATCGGCGGGATGCCCGAGAGCCGGAAACGGGCCAGCGAGCGGTTGTCGTTCACCAGCTCCCGCTCGCCCTGCACCACGTGCACGTCGAGCGCGTTCTGGCCGTCCTGGAAGGTGGTGAAGCCCTGCGCCGCCGCGGTGGGAATGGCGCTGTTCCGGGGGATGAGCTTCTCCGCCACCCCGCCCATCGTCTCCAGCCCCAGCGAGAGGGGAATGACGTCGAGCAGCAGCACCTCGTCCTGCCGCTCGCGGTTGGTGAGCAGATCCGCCTGCACGGCCGCGCCGAGTGCCACCACCTGGTCGGGGTCGATGTCTCCCAGGGGCTCCTTCCCGAAGAGCTGGCTCACGAACCTCCGGACCGCCGGGACCCGGGTGCTCCCGCCGACCAGGATGACGCCGTCCAGCTCCTCCCGGGTGATGCCCGCGTCCTTCAGCGCCCGCCGGCAGGCGACGCCGGTCCGCTGGAGGAGAGGGGCAATCCACGCCTCCATCTCGGCGCGGCGCACGCCGAAGGTCTTCCCCAGCGCCGACAGCTCCGTCGTCTCCAGCTGGGTGAGGGTCTCCTTCGCCCTCCGCGCCGCGGCGAGCAGCTCGGTCACCGCGGCGGCGTCCGGATGGGAGACCCCGTGGGCCTCGAGAAAGCGGGTGGCGATTTCCCGGTCGAAGTCGTCCCCACCGAGCGCGGAGTCACCCCCGGTGGACTTCACCTGGAACACGCCCTCCACCAGCTCGAGGATGGAGATGTCGAACGTTCCGCCACCGAGGTCGTAGACGGCGAACCGTCCCTGGCTGCCCTTGTCGAGACCGTAGGCCAGCGCCGCGGCGGTGGGCTCGTTGAGGAGCCGCAGCACCTCCAGTCCCGCCAGCCGGCCCGCGTCCCGGGTGGCCTGTCGCTGGGCGTCGTCGAAGTAGGCGGGGACGGTGATGACCGCCTGCTCCACCTTGCCGGTGAGCGCCGCCTCCGCCCGCCGCTTCAGCGTCCGGAGGATCTCCGCCGAGACCTCGATCGACGTCACCGGTGGGCCGCCCTTCACCTCGAAGCGGACCACCGAGCTTCCCTTCGCGAAGCGGTACGCCCCCAGGGCCTTGGTCTCGGCGTCCTCGGGACCCTTGCCCATGAACCGCTTCACCGAGGCGATGGTGCTGGTGGGCTCGGTGACCGCCAGCTCCCTGGCGCGGGCGCCGACGGTGACCGAGCCGTCTGCGGCGTAGTGGACGACCGAGGGAAGGAGCAGCGAGCCGCCCTCGTCCACCGGGAAGGCCCGCGGCGTTCCCTGGAGCACGGCAGCGACCAGCGAGTTGGTGGTTCCGAGGTCGATGCCCACCGCGTGCCCGCGCGGCTTCAGCGGATCGTGGATCTGGAGGAGACCGCCGGCCATCACCTCAACCCTCGTCCTCGTCGGAGGCCTCCGCCGCCTCGAGGAACCGGTGGTGGTAGCGGAGCCGCGCCAGGGCCTGGGCCGCCGCGTCCCGGGCCGCCGCATCCGACGGGTTGCCCTCCAGCCGCCGCAGCGCCGACCGGGCCGTGGACAGCGCGGCCGCCGACTGCACCCGGACCCGATCCGACAGCATCGAGACCTGCTCGTCGTCGCCTGCCTTCCGCGCCCCGTCGAGCTGCTCGCGGAGCTCGAGCACCTCCTCCAGCACGCTCGGCGGCACGGTCACCGCCCGGGCCTCCTCCTTGAGGAGGTCCAGCCCGTGCAGCTTGAGGAGGTAGAAGGCCCGCGGCTCGGGGTCGCGCAGCGTCTTGTAGGCCTCGTTCAGGAGCGCGGTGCGCTCGAGCGACAGCCGCCGCTCGCGCGGGTCGTCCTTCCCCGCGCGGTCGGGATGCAGTCGCAGCGAGCGCTCCCGGTACCTACGCTCCAGCTCCGCCTTGTCCACGTCCACTCCTCGGGGGAGGCCCAGCACGTCGAAGAGCGTCGTCCCCGGAGCCACCGGCTGCACCTTTCCGCAGCTCGGGCAAACGTCCGCCGCGCCAACCTCCGACTGGCAGTTCCAGCAACGCAAGAGCCCGACCCCCTAGACGGCGAAGCTCTCGCCGCACCCGCAGGCGGACTTCACGTTGGGGTTCTCCAGCTTGAAGCCGGAGGCCATCAGCGTCTCCTCGTACCGGAGCTCGGAGCCCAACAGGTAAAGGTAGCTCTTCGGATCCACGAAGACCCGGACGCCGTCCTTCTCGAAGATCTTGTCTCGCTCCTTGGGCGCCTCGGCCCACTCGATGACGTAGGCCAGGCCCGAGCAGCCGCCACCGCGCACCGCCACCCGGAGCCCCGCGGCCGGCGTGTTGCGCTGAGCGAGCAGGAGCTTGAGCCGCGCGGCGGCGCCGTCGGAGACGCCGAAGGTCTTCAGGGCCGGGCGAGGCGTGGTGGGAGCGGAGGGCTCCCCGCGTTCTCTGGCGGGAGCGGTCATCAAGTCGCGGTGGCCTTCGCTGCGCCCTGACGCTCGGCGCGCTTCTTCTTGAAATCGGCGACGGCGGCCTTGATCGCGTCCTCGGCCAGCACCGAGCAGTGGATCTTCACCGGCGGGAGCGACAGCTCCTTGGCGATCTCCTTGTTGGTGATCGTCGTCGCCTCGTCCACCGTCTTGCCCTTCACCCACTCGGTGACGAGCGAGCTACTGGCGATGGCCGAGCCGCAACCGAAGGTCTTGAACTTGGCGTCCTGGATGATGCCCTCGTCGGAGATCCGGAGCTGCAGCCGCATCACGTCACCGCAGGCCGGAGCGCCGACGAGGCCCGTGCCGACGTTCGGGTCGCTCTTGTCCAGCGTGCCGACGTTGCGTGGGTTCTCGTAGTGGTCGACGACCTTGTCACTGTAGGCCATGGGTGCTTCCTCTCAATGGGCCGCCCAGGCGATGGACTTGAGGTCCACGCCCTCGCGGGCCATCTCATACAACGGGCTCATCTCGCGCAGCTTCTTCACCTTGTCCACCACCAACCGGGCCACCGCGTCCACCTGGGCCTCGGTGTTGAAGCGTCCGAGCCCGAAGCGGATGGAGGAGTGCGCCATGTCCTCCTCGACTCCCAGGGCCCGGAGTACGTAGGAC
>DASROG010000564.1:0-3511 GCA_035646995.1 Myxococcaceae bacterium | reverse complement strand
CGTCGGCCCCTCCGGGAGAGGCGCGACCGAGCAGTCCGCCCGGCCACGGAGCCCGCGCTCCGGGCCAGCCACCCGCCCCGTGGCTCCGTCGAACGGTGCGCCACTGGCCCCGGCGGCTGGAACCCTCCCGGTGTCACCCAGGGCGGTCGCTCCCTCGGCGACCACATCGCATCCCCCGCCGGCGGCACAGATGCCCGTCGAGGAGGGCTTCTTCGAGGCGCCTCCCACGCCCCGGCGCCCGCGCCGCGTACCGTTGCCCGCCGAGCCGTTCGAGCCCGGGCCCTTCGCCTTGCCACGGGAGGTCGGGACCGACGCCCCGGTGCTCCTGGTGCGGGATCCGACGACGCTCTTCGTCTTCTGGGACTTCCGCCGTGAGCTGGAGCGAGGCGCGGCGCTGGGGCTTCGCGAGCCACGGCTGCTCCTTCGCCTCCATCGCGGTCCGGACCTCGACCGGACCCTCGAGCTTCCGCTCGCCTCGCGAAGCACCTACGTGACCGGGCTCACCTCCGGTCAGGAATACACCGCCGAGGTGCTCCTCCTGGGCCGCGACGGATGGACCCGGCCCGTGGGCTCCCGGAGCGCACCGCGCCGTCTGCCGCCGGGCCGCGTCTCGGCCCAGCTCGAGGTGAGGATGCTCCGCCTGCCCTGGACCGAGCCCCTTTCCGGAGCGCCCGCGCCCTCGACCCCGTCGGCATTGCGCCACGAGCCGCTGGAGTCGCCGCGGCGAGTCCCGCTCCCGACCAGCCCCGGCGCGCGCGGCCCCGAGGGTGGGTCAGATCGATCGGGCGGCCCTCGCTCCGGGCGGAACTGAGGACATCGACCGATGCGGCGACCGCGAGGTGCGCTCCTCCTCGTGCTCCACGCCCACCTCCCGTACGTCCGCCACCCCGACGACGAGGACCACCTCGAGGAGGAGTGGCTCCGGGAGGCGGTCCTCGAGTGCTACCTGCCGCTGCTCGAGCTGCTGGAGCGGCTCGCGGACGATCGGGTGCCGGTGCGGCTCACCCTCTCGCTCACCCCCACGCTGGTGGCGATGCTCGAGGACCCGCTGCTCCGCGCCCGCATCGGTCGGCGCATCGAGCGCCAGCAGGTGCTCGCGGAGCGCGAGGTGCGCCGGACCCGCGGCGATCCATCGCTCCAGGCGGTGGCGGGCTTCTACCAGGAGCGGCTCGCTCGCCTGGCCGGACTGTGGCGTGACCGCTACCGGGGCGAGCTCGTGCCGGCCTTCGCCGCGCTGCGCGACCGCGGGCTGCTCGAGCTGCTGGCCTCCGGCGCGACCCACGGCTTCCTCCCCCTCCTGCGCCCCTCGCCGCAGGCAGTTCGCGCGCAGGTGGCGGTGGGAGCCTCCGAGCACGCGCGGGCCCTCGGTCGGCCCGCCAGCGGCTTCTGGCTGCCCGAGTGCGGCTATTACCCCGGGCTCGACCAGGTGCTGGCCGACGAGGAGCTCCGTTTCACCTTCCTCGATGCGCACGGGCTGGCGGACGCCGAGCCCCGCCCGCTGCTGTCGGTCCATGCACCGGCCTTCACCCCCGCCGGCGTCGCGGTGTACGCGCGCGACCCCGAGGCCTCCGAGCAGGTGTGGAGCGCCGAGGTCGGCTACCCCGCGGACCCGGTGTACCGCGATTTCTACCGGGACATCGGGTGGGACCTGCCGGAGGACGCGCTCGTGCCGGTGGTGGGAGCCGGCCGCCCTCGCCGCGCGACCGGATTCAAGTACCACCGCATCACCGGGCGCGGCGTCGACAAGGCGGTGTGGGAACCGGAGCCCGCCTTCGCTCGTGCCCGCGAGCACGCCCGTCACTTCGTTTCCCGGGTCCAGGAGCGGACCGGAGCTCTGGTGGAGCGGATGGAGCGCGACCCGCTCGTGGTCGCCCCGTACGACGCCGAGCTCTTCGGGCACTGGTGGTTCGAGGGCCCGGCGTTCCTCGAGGCGCTGTTCCGCGAGGCCGCCGCCGCAGGGCTCGCCGTGGTGACGCCGGCGGACGATCTGCAGGCCTGGCCCGAGGCCCAGGTCGTCTCACCGGTGGAGAGCAGCTGGGGCGAGCACGGCCACGCCTCGATGTGGCTCGACCCGGTGAACGACTGGATTCCCCAGGCCCTGCACGGCTGCGCGCAGCTCCTCGCGCCCTTCGCCCGCCTGCAGCGCGAGTCCGGAATCGAAGGCCGCGCTCTGGTGCAGGCGTTCCGCGAGCTGCTCCTCGCCCAGTCCTCGGATTTTGCCTTCATCCTCCGGAGCGGGACCGTCACCGCCTACGCGCGGGCCCGGGTTCACTCGCATCTGTCGGCATTCCTCGAGCTGGTGCGCGCGGTCCGCACCGGCATTGTGGATCCGCTGCGGCTGCAGTCTCTGGAACGTCGGGACGCGCTGTTCCCGGACCTGGCGCTGTCGCAATTCCGCGAATGAAGACGGCCCCGGCCGGTCTCTCTCTCTGAGGGAAGAACCGACGCCCACGGCCTGTTCAAGCGCGGGCCCGGGTCGTGCATTCCGGCTTGCGCCGCCCTCCGCGGCCTTTAGGTTGGGTTCCAACATGAACGGTCTCCGTCGCTTTCTGGCGCCGGTGGCGTTGGTCGCCGCCGGCCTTCTCGCCCTGCCCTTGCTGCACGGCGTCCCCGCACGGGCGCAAGCGCCCGCGCCTCCCGCCGGACAGGCCACCGCGCCGAGTCAGGCCACGCCACAGGCCACCGCGTTGCCCTCACTCGCGCCGCTGGTGGAGAGCGTGAAGGCGGCGGTGGTGAACGTGGACGTCACCTCGCGCGTCGAGCGCGACGAGGGAGGCGGTGAGGATCTGTTCGATCTCTTCGGGCGCGGGCGCGGAGGACGGCCCCAGGTTCGGCAGGGAGCGGGCAGCGGCTTCGTCATCGACCCCCGCGGCTACATCCTCACCAACAACCACGTGGTGGAGGGCGCGTTCAACATCCGGGTGCGTTTCGACGACGGGCGCACGCTCGAGGCCGAGGTGCTGGGCACCGACCCGCTCACCGACATCGCGCTGATCAAGCTGAAGGCGCCCCCGGCGAACCTGCCGTTCGTCAAGCTCGGCGACTCCGACGCGATCCGCGTGGGCGACTGGGTGGTGGCCATCGGCAACCCGTTCGGGCTCGCCTCCAGCGTGAGCACGGGCATCCTCAGCGCCAAGGCGCGCGAGATCGGCGCCACCCAGTACGACGACTTCCTCCAGACCGACGCAGCCATCAACCCCGGCAACTCGGGCGGGCCGCTCTTCAATCTCCGCGGTGAGGTGATCGGCATCAACACCGCCATCGTCAGCGGCGGCGCGGGCATCGGCTTCGCGGTTCCGAGCAACCTGGCCAAGGCGCTCATCCCTCAGCTGGAGAAGAACGGGAAGGTCACCCGGGGCTACATCGGCGTGAAGCTGCAGAACCTCACCCCGGAGCTGGCCAAGGCCCTCAACGTGCCGCAGACCTCGGGCGCGCTGATCAACGAGGTGACCAAGAACAGCCCGGGTGACAAGGCGGGCCTCAAGTCGGACGACGTGGTGGTCTCGCTCGA
>DASROG010000563.1:0-2765 GCA_035646995.1 Myxococcaceae bacterium | reverse complement strand
GGGCTGGGTGGGTGAGCCGGCCTTCGCCGCGCTCATCGAGCGCTTGCTGCAGACGGCGTTCCCCGACCAGCGCGGGTACGTCGCGCTGGCCCACACCCTGGCCATCGTCATCGGCTTCGCCATCATCACCATCCTCCACCTGGTCATCGGCGAGCTGGTCCCGAAGAACCTGGGGCTGCAGCGGACCGAGTCGGTGGCGATGGCCGTGTCCGGGCCGATGCGGGCCATCTACGTGATCAGCTACCCCGCGGTGAGCGCCATCAACTGGATGGCCTCGGCCGTCTCGCGCATGCTGGGGCTCCACACCCACGGCCCCGAGGAGAGCGCGCTGAACCCCGAGGAGCTCGCGTTGCTGGTCGACAGCTCGGCCCGGGCGGGCAACATCACCGCCGAGCGCGCCGAGCTGCTGGCCCGCGCTCTCTCCATGTCGGAGAAGACCGCGCGGCAGGTGCTCGTGCCCCGCTCCCAGGTGAGGTACCTGGACCTCGACGAGCCCCTGGAGCGCAACATCGCCGAGGCCCGGGCGGCGGGACACACCTGGATACCGGTGGCGCGGGGGAGCCTCGATCAGGTCGAGGGCGTGGTGAACGTGAAGGACCTGTTCTTCCTCCTCGCCGACGGCCAGCTCCGGAGCCTGGGGCAGGTGCAGCGCCCGGTGCTCTTCGTCCCGGAGAACGTGACCCTCGAGCAGCTGCTGATCGAGTTCCGGAAGCGACGCCGGCAGCTGGCGCTGGTGGTGGACGAGCACGGAGGAACGAGCGGCATCGTCACCCTGGCCGACCTCGTGGCCGAGGTGGTGGGCGACGTGGCCGAGCTCGGTCGCCGGGTCTCGGAGGTGAAGACGCTGCCCGGAGGTCGGCTCGAGCTGCCGGGCACCACCCAGCTGTCGGATCTGGAGGACAGGCTGGACGTCCGGTTCGACGTGGACCCGAGCGAGGTGAGCACCATCGCCGGCTTCCTCATGGCCCGGCTCGGCCGGGTGCCCGAGCCGGGTGACCACACCGAGGTGGACGAGTTCGAGATCCGCGTCGCCGAGACCGACGGGCCCCGGGTCCTGAAGGTCCGCATCGAGCCGAAGCCCCCCGCCGAGGCTCCCCCGCCCCCGGCTGCATCGGCATGACAGTTCACGTACGGTCACGCAGCGTCATGCACTGCTTGCCGCGCCATTCACCGGGGCGGTAAAACAGGGCTTTCTTCCAAGGAGCTCCCCCGCCCCATGCGCATCCGGCGCCTCGACATCACCGGCTTCAAGTCGTTCATGGACCGGGCGGTGTTCACCTTCGACGAGGGCGTCACCGGCGTCGTCGGTCCCAACGGATGCGGCAAGTCGAACGTGGTCGACGCCATCCGCTGGGTGATGGGGGAGCAGAGCGCCAAGAATCTGCGGGGCCGCGGGATGGAGGACGTCATCTTCAACGGGAGCGAGAGCACGCCCCCGCTGTCGATGGCCGAGGTGTCGCTCACCTTCGAGGTGGACCCGCGGGACCAGCTCGCGCCGCAATATGCCGGCTTCGGCGAGGTGACCGTCACCCGGCGGCTGTTCCGCTCCGGCGAGTCCGAGTACCTCATCAACCGCACCTCCTGCCGGCTCCTCGACGTCGTGGAGCTGTTCCTCGGCACCGGCGTGGGCACGCGCGCCTACAGCATCATCGAGCAGGGGCGGGTGGGCCTCATCGTCTCCGCCAAGCCCGAGGACCGCCGGAGCATCATCGAGGAGGCGGCGGGGGTGACGAAGTACAAGTCCCGCCGCAAGGCCGCGGAGCGGAAGCTGGAGGCGACCGAGGCCAACCTCCTCCGGGTGGCGGACCTGGTCGCGGAGCTGGAGAAGCGGCTCGACTCCCTCGGGCGCCAGGCCAGGAAGGCCGAGAAGTACCGATCGCTCAAGGCGCGCATCCGGGAGATCGAGCTCCACCAGTCCTCGCACAAGCTGCTCGGGTTGCTCGCCGAGCAGAAGCACCTCCAGGAGTCCATCGCCGCGCTGGGCGAGACGGAGCAGGCCGCGCTCCAGAGGGTGCGGACGCTCGAGGACGAGGTGGAGGCCCGGCGCGCCCGGCTGGAGGCGGACGGGCAGCGGCTCCAGGCGCTGGCGGACGAGGTGCACGCCCTCGACACCCAGACCCGGGAGACGGAGCAGGCGCTGTCCTTCTGGCGGGCAGACCTCTCCGCGGCGCAGGCGGCGGAGTTGGCGGCCGCGACCGAGGGCGAGGCGCTGGCCGGACGCCTGTCGGCGCTCGAGACGCGCCGGGCGGCGCTGGAGGCGGAGGTGGCTGCGCTCACCGGGGCCTCCGTCGCGGACGAGGCGGCGATGCGCCGCGCCCAGGAAGGGCTGGACGCCGCGCAGGGGCTTCAGAAGGGTTGCCAGGAGCGGCTGGAGCAGGAACGTCTCGCGCTCCTCGGGCTGGCCGGACGCATCGCCAATCAGGAGACCCAGCTCACCGCCCTGGCCGCGCGGCGCGAGGAGCTGCGGGAACGACACCGGCAGACCGCTGCCGAGCTGCAGGCGGTCCGGGGCCAGGAGTCGGCGCTGGACCGGGAGCGGAACGAGGTGACCCGGCGGGTCCAGCAGAGCCGGCAGCTCAGCCTGGAGCTCGCCGAGCGCCGCGGCGCCGAGGAGGACGCGCTCGCCGCGCACCGGGCGGCGTTCGCCGAGAGCGAGGTGGCGGTCATCTCGCTCCGGGAGGAGCTGGCCGACAGGCGCAGCCGCCTCCACTCCCTGGAGGAGATCCAGCGCCACTACGAGGGCTTCGATCGCGGAGTCCGTGCGG
>DASROG010000562.1:0-2009 GCA_035646995.1 Myxococcaceae bacterium | reverse complement strand
GTACTGCTCGATTCCGGCGAGGATCTTCTGCTCGCTCCGCTCGCCGAACCCCTTGAGCCCACGCACCCGCTGGTCGCGGCAGGCCTGCTCGAGCTCTTCGATGCTCCCGATGCCCAGCGCCTTGTGCAGGGCAGCGGCCTTCTTGGCGCCCAGGTCGGGAAGCCGGAGCAGCTCGAGGATGCTCGGGGGAAACTCGCCGCGCAGCTGCTCGAGGAGCCGGAGGCTGCCGGTCCGGTGAAGCTCGGTGATCTTCTCCGCCAGTGCGGGGCCGATGTTGGGCAGCTCGGTGAGGCGGCCCTCGCGCACGAGGGCGTCCAGATCGCCGCTGAAGCCAGCCATCCGGTCGGCGCCGAGGTCGTAGGCGCGGGTCTTGTAAAAATCGTCGCCCTTCAGCTGGAGGTACTGCGACACCTCGCGCAGTGTCCGGGCGATGCTCAGGGAATCCATGTGTCGGGAGACTCTCTTGTTAATGTGTCGGGCCGACAGATGCGAATCGAGCTTGGAGCGGCGGACCTGGAAGAAGGGGAGCTGCGGGGATACGACCTGGGCAAGCGCGCGATCTGCGTCGCGCGGGTGAACGGTCGGTACAGGGCCCTGGACGACTGGTGCAACCATGCGGGATGCCTGCTGTCCGGCGGCCGGGTAGAGGGCAACCTGGTCGTCTGCCCCTGCCACGAGGTGGGGTTCGATCTGGACACCGGGGCCAACGCCACCTCGCCGGGCGTGTGCGACGACCAGCCCACCGCCCAGGTGAGCGTGGAGGCCGGGCGGCTGATGCTGGAGGTGGAGGAGGGTTCCTGATGGGTCACGGGCACGACCACAAGCATGGGCAAGGGCACCACGGTGGGCATTCCCACGGACCGGGAACGCCGGCCCACGGTCCGAGCCCGGCCCGGGACCACCGGAGCGACGCGCCGACGCACGTCGCCTGCTTCGTCCTGACCTGCTCGGACTCTCGCGCCCACGCCGACGACGTGAGCGGGCGGGCGCTGCGCGAGGGGCTCGAGGCGGCGGGCCACACCGTGGTGGGCCAGACGGTGGTCCGGGACGAGCCGGAGCAGATCCGGGCCGCGGTGGAGCAGGGCCTGGCCGGGGGCGCACGGGCCGTGCTGATCACCGGCGGGACCGGCATCACCCGGCGCGACCAGACGGTGGAGGCGGTTCGCCCGCTGCTGGAGAAGGAGATCCCCGGCTTCGGCGAGCTGTTCCGGATGCTCTCCTTCCAGGAGATCGGCAGCGCGGCCTGGCTCTCCCGGGCGCTGGCGGGCACGGTGCGCGGGGCGCTGGTCTTCGTGCTCCCGGGCAGCCCCAACGCGGTCCGGCTGGCCCTGGACCGGCTCATCCTCCCCGAGCTGGGGCACGCGGTGCGAGAGCTCGGCCGCTGATGCGCCGGGGTCGCACGCACCGGCTGTCTCCGGAGCGGGCCGCGCGCCTGCGGCGGGCGCTGGATCGGCTCGAGCGGCTGTCCCCACCTCGCCGGCGGCTGCCGCTGGATCCGGTGTCGCTCCCGCATCGGTCCTCGGACCCGCGGGACGTGGAGGTCGCGGGGCTGCTGGCGGCCTCGCTCGCCTACGGGCGGGCCGACCTCTTCCTGCCGAAGGTCAGCCGGTTGCTCGAGGCGATGGGTCCTTCCCCGGCCGCGTTCGTCCGCGCGCTCGACGTCGCCGGCGCGCGGGCGCTCCTCTCCGGCTTCGTGTACCGCTTCAACGTCGGAGCCGACGTGGCGGTGCTCCTCCTGGGGATGGGACGGATGCTCGAGCGCCGCGGCTCGCTGGAGGCAGGATTCGTGGCTGCTCGCGAGGCGAGCGGCGGCGACCTGCACGGAACGCTCGAGACGTTCGTCCGCGAGCTCCGCGACGTCGACCTCACCCCGGTGGAGCGGGCGCTGGGGAAGACCCGCGGGCTCGACCACCTCCTCCCCGTCCCGCTGGGGGCGGGCACGCTCCGCTCATCCCGTGGTGGCAGAGCACGAAGTCGAACCGGACCGGGGTGTGAGCGGCCCGTGGCAT